>NZ_WOEJ01000018.1:0-107270 GCF_019400845.1 Pseudomonas sp. MAG002Y
AACTCAGAAGTGAAACGATGCATCGCCGATGGTAGTGTGGGGTTTCCCCATGTGAGAGTAGGTCATCGTCAAGCACCCATACCCAGAACCCCCAGGCCTAACCGCCCGGGGGTTTTGCTTTGTGCGGATAAAAAATATGGCTGTTTCCCTACTACTTGAATGCCTTGCTGATGGTCAGTTTCATTCCGGAGAAGAGTTGGGAGCGCTTCTAGGTGTTAGCCGTAGTGCCGTCTGGAAGCAGCTGCAAGGAATAGAACAACGTACAGGTCTATCTTTTTTTAAAATACCTGGAAAAGGGTACCGTCTCGCTGAACCTCTCAATCTGCTGGCAAATAGCCGGATAGACTTTGATGAGTGGCCAATAGAAATCTTGGATACGATTGACTCTACGAATGCTGAGGCGCTGCGGCGTGTCATGGGGCAGCGTGGCCACGCGCCTTTCGTGCTGTTGGCTGAGCACCAGACCTCTGGCAGAGGGCGTCGGGGAAGGGCCTGGGTTAGTCCATATGCAAAAAATCTCTACCTGACAGCAGCTGTTACCATTCATGGTGGTATCAAGCAGCTTGAAGGATTGAGTCTGGTAGTAGGGCTTGCGGTTGTTTCAGCACTAAAAAAGCTGAGCTTAGTTGATGCTGGTTTGAAGTGGCCTAACGACATTCTCCTGTTTGGGCGCAAGCTATCTGGCATTCTCATCGAGTTGTCAGGTGATCCTGCTGATAGCTGTACAGCAATTATCGGCATTGGCTTGAATGTGAATATGAGAAATGCAGACAATATCGATCAACCATGGATTTCCTTATATGAGGCGCTCGGTAGGCCCGTTGATAGAAACCAGTTAGCTTCTAACGTGTTGCATGAGTTAAGTGATTGTTTGAAACTGCATCAGTCACATGGCTTTGCTGCATTGAAGGATTCGTGGGAAGCCAATCATTTATGGCAGGGACGAGAGGTGATTCTTTCTGCCGGTGCCAATCAAATCGAAGGTAAGGTGCTGGGTGTTGGATTGGACGGATCACTTAGATTAAATGTTGATGGCTACGAAAAGTCTTTTAATGGCGGTGAGCTCAGTTTGAGATTGCGTAATGATTCTTGAGCTTGACTGCGGCAACAGTCTGATCAAATGGCGTGTCCTATCTAAAATTGATGGCGTTGTTGCCAGCGGTATCGCTCATTCTGATGATGAGCTGCTCGCAACGCTTGAATCTTATGAGAGCCTCTCCCTCAGCCATGGTCGGCTTGTCAGCGTTCGTAGCGATCTGGAAACTACAGGCTTAATTGAACGGCTAGACAGCACGTTTGGTTTTTCATGTCAGCAGGCAAAACCCGTAGCATCGTTTCTTGGTGTAAAGAATGGATATTCAGACTACGAGCGACTGGGGATGGATCGTTGGCTTGCCCTTATAGGCGGCTTTAAGCTGGCAGGTAACAAAGCATGTGTCGTGATTGATCTGGGAACCGCCGTTACTTCAGACTTTATCGATCAGACTGGACAGCATGCGGGTGGCTTCATCTGTCCGGGGATTCCACTCATGCGTCGAGAATTGCAGACGCATACTCGTCGAATTCGCTATAACCCAGAACTTGAGGCCACTAATGGGCATCCTCTGCCTGGAAGAAATACGATGCATGCTGTTGAGGGCGGATGCGTGTATATGCTCCGCGGATTTGTGAGGACGCAATATGATTTAGCCCTTGAGCTGCTAGGGGCTGATTTTGCTGTCTTTCTTACAGGGGGAGACGCTGAGCTGGTAAAAGACGTCATTCCCACTTCTCGTGTTGTGCCTGATCTGGTCTTTGACGGTTTGGCCTTGGCTTGCCCTGTGGACTCATAAATATGCGATGGCTTTTCGTTTTCCTGTTGGCATTGAATGTGTTCTATTACGTGTGGAACCAACAGCAAGCGCCTTTGCGCGCAAAGGAAATTACTCCGCTAAGCTTGTATAAGAGCGAGCGTGACAACATACGTTTGCTACATGAGCCTGAGGCACCCTCGATGGGCGTTGGGGCTAAGCAATAAGCTAGCAGGGGCTGAATGGCTTTCTTGGTATTGAAGCGCTTGGGACGGCTTGGTTTAGGTGATTGTTCATGCTGACCTTAGGTAACATTTTTGGATTTCTTCTGGTGGCCTCAGCCTGCGCCTGGCTATGGCATTCCCATGGTTTGCGTGAGCGTGCGCTCGCTTTGGCCAAAGAGCATTGTCGCAAGCGTGATGTAGAGCTGTTGGATGAGAATGTAGCGTTCCGCCGGTTTTCTTTTATGCGGGATGCGAAAGGCTTCAAGCGGTTTGCTCGCGTTTATGATTTTGAGTTTACCGCTACTGGCGAGCAGCGTCTGGCAGGTAAGGTAGTGCTGTTTGGTTACCGCTTAGGGCTTATTGAATTTGCCCCTTATGCGGTACCTGAAGCGCCAATGCTCAATGACCCGCGTGTGGTTGATATGGCCTCATGGCGACGTGCCCGTGAAGAAAAAGAGGATCGCCGCCGAGCCGACTGATCCATTGTAATTGCATCATATTACCAATGATCCTTCTCCTACCGTAATAGCCGCTGTTGAGCCTCTTGGGTCGCTTAGGCCTTGTAGCCAACGTAACATCGCCAGGCTGGAAACGGTTCTGCACTCAGCACTTCAGCAAACGCCTCATCATTTTTATCGGCTTCTTTTAGCATCACTGCTGTAGAACCCTTTAGCACCTCATAATCAGCTAGCCAGTGTATAAGCTGGCAAGACTCATGAGCTAGCAGTGTAGTGACATGCATCCGAAGTGTTTGAATCTGTTTTTTGTCTTATGCGACCATTTATAGCTGCCGAACATCAGGACAGTTTTATCCTGCGTTCAATTGGGCTGGACGATTCGGCTTTGTGCTGGAGCAAACAACCACATCTATTTCTGACTTGGAGATCGCACCGTTGAGCAGCAATGTCGTCTCGATCAAACCTGACAGCCTAGAAGATCAAGAGCAGCTAGAGGCCCAGCTGAGTTTCTTGCAAAAGGCCTCTTTGAGATTGATGCATCGCAACGGTACAAAGGCGACCCTATTAGTTCTAGAGCGCTGGAAGACCAGCGGCGATGAGATTCAGATCGTGTTTACTCCCGGGGTCGTTGAAGCCTTAGGATCGTTGGAGGGTCGTGAGTTACTCAAAGCAGCTATGAACGCTGCAACAGCCTGAGCGGCGCCAGGGACCTTTGCGCTGGATTTTTCGTCAGACTCGAATAATGGACTAGCCATTGTGCTCATTGGCTCTTTTAACGTGTCTGGAGATTTTTCATGCAGATCGATCTTTCTGGTAAAACGGCAATCGTAACCGGCTCTACTCGTGGTATTGGTTTCGCTATTGCGAAAGGATTGGCTCAGGCAGGAGCGACTGTAGTTATAAACGGTCGATCGGCTCCATCAGTAGATAAGGCGGTTAGTCTCCTGCAGCAGTACGTACCGGATGCGGCATTACGTGGAGTGGTTGCGGATGTCGGGAGCGTTGACGGATGTGCTGTATTGAAAGCTGCTGAGCCTGAGGTTGATATTCTAGTCAACAACACGGGTATATACGGGCCTCGAGACTTTTTTGAAACGGGCGATGATATTTGGACGGAGTTTTTCGAGGTCAACGTGATGTCTGGCGTTCGGCTCTCTCGGGAATATTTGCCTAGCATGGTCTCGAGGCAATGGGGGCGCGTAATCTTTATTTCTTCTGAATCAGCGCTCAATATTCCGGCCGACATGATTCATTACGGCTTTACCAAAACGGCCAACCTGTCCGTGGCGCGTGGATTGGCCAAACGGATGGCTGGTACAGGCGTGACAGTTAATTCCATTCTGCCAGGTCCAACGCTTTCTGAAGGCGTAGCGGAGATGCTCAAGGAGGCGAGCGAGCGTACTGGTCAGACTCTAGAGGAGGTGGCCGCTGATTTTGTAAGGGAAAACCGGCCTAGCTCCATTCTCCAGCGTGCAGCAACTACAGAGGAAGTCGCTAATCTGGTTGTCTACACAGCTTCTCCTCTGGCTTCAGCGACAACGGGTGCTGCGTTGCGTGTTGATGGTGGTGTTGTCGACACTATCGCCTGATATGTCATTGTTAAACTGGCTAGGGGTGTCGCTTCTTGGCAGTATTGTCTTAGCGACGGTCAGTGAGGCTGCGCCTTTGTCTCTTGGATTGGACAAGGCGCAGCTCGAACGGAGAATTCCTGCCTATTTAGCGGTGCTGCCTAGCTGCAAAGCCCTGATGCTGGGAGCGCCACACCCAATGAAGGATGAGGCCGGGTGGGTATATTCCGCTCGGGGCGCGTCCAGCTTTGACATGTCAGTAGAGACTACAGGCGAGCAGCTTACGCGTATCACTGTAAAAGCAGCAGCGCCTGTTTCTGATGCAGTGCTGCGCGATATGCGGTGCATAACTTATGCGCTGATGCGTGCGGTGGAACCTAAGTATTCAGTTTCGCATTTGGCTTTATCGACTTCAAAACAGCTTTGGAGACTTGCGCAAAGTGAGCCTTATAGTCAGCTGTATTTTTTTACAGCATTTGAAGTACGGCTGGCCCCTGTTCAGCTGGTTGTACAGCGATAATCTAGTCCAGAATAAGTCAATAAATTATTTTTCTAAAAAATTATGTTTAGAAAAATAATCTTATGTTCTAAGCTGATATTCCGCCGTATGACAACGAAGCGAGCCGCCTTTAAATTCCTTTCTTTTGCAGATATTCCTGAAGAATGAAAGCATTTTCGATTACGTTGGCGTCTGGTTTCGTTAAGTGCTTGCTGTAACGATTCATCTAAAGGATTCGAAATGCTTAATACTGATTCTTCAAGCTCTTCCCTTGTAGCGCCTGCTAGTGTGGAAACTCTGCAGCAGATGATTACGGCAGAGTACGAGTCTCTGCCTCGTCAGCTCAAGCGTGTAGCGGCCTACATGAGCCAGCAAAGTGATCGTGTCATGGTTGATCGTATTAGCGATATTGCCCGCCAATGCGAAGTACACCCTTCGGCAATCGTACGGTTCTCTCAGCGTTTCGGCTTCAAAGGCTTCAGTGAAATGCAATCCCTGTTTCGTGAGGCTTATACGCATAAGGCAACACCTGTCCAGAATTATCAGCAGCGTATCCGGCGAATGATTGCTAACAAGTCTCAACCGGCTGCCGGAAGCGATTTGGCACGTGAATGCATAAGTGCCACACGTTCAGGACTGGATAGATTGGGAGAAGAGCTGGACGATCAGGCGTTCGAGAAAGCGGTCGACCTGCTGGTCAATGCGGAGAACATTTATGTAGTGGGGGTTCGTCGTTCATTTGCGGTAGCGCACTACCTTGTTTATAACCTGCAACACACCAACAAGCGTATTCATCTTGTGTCTGGCCTTGGCGGTAGCTATCGAGAACAGATGCGTAGCGTCCGAGCCAACGACCTCATCGTAGCCATTAGCTTTACGCCTTATGGCAAGGAAAGCCAGCAGTGCGTACGTATCGCTCAGCATAATCAAGCCAAGACGCTCATCATTACAGACAGCCAGTTGTCACCCCTGGCCAAGCGAGCCAGCGCATTGTTGCTGGTCAACGAGGGCAGTGCATTCGCTTTTCGTTCCCTGAGCGCAACGCTATGCCTTTGCCAGGCACTGTTCATTGCTCTGGCCTACCGCCTGGAAATGAAAGTGGATGAAATGCATGAGCAGGTGGGGTTCGATGACTGAATTTGCTCTTCAACTGCTGGGCACTACTGGCTGAGGATATTGCCTAAGCAGTACGTATTGAATCAATGAGGTGCATCATGGCTGACGAACATGCGAAGCGCAGCACGGCGGAAACGCCCGAGGAAGCCAGCAAGGTAGGTGAGGTGAACAAGTCCCAGAATGAGAAGGGGGGAGAGCAGCGCCGTACCAAATTCAACGAGCCAGAGGATCCACAGGCGCAGCGCTCACGGTAATCCACATGTCAGATCGTCATGATTTGCAACGCTTCGTGAGCGCTCAAGAGACTGTTTGGCAACAAGTGATTGCAGAGCTCCGCTCAGGTCATAAACGTACCCACTGGATGTGGTTCGTATTTCCGCAGTTGCAAGGACTTGGGCATAGCGCCATGGCGAGGCGGTATGCCATATCCGGGCTGGATGAAGCTACTGCCTACCTTGAGCATGAGCTTCTAGGGAGTCGGCTGAAAACGTGTTGTGAGATTGTGAATAGCCTGGAAGGGGCGTCGGTAGCGCAGGTTTTTGGTCATCCTGACGATTTGAAATTTCATTCATCAATGACGTTATTCGCACACGTTGCAGGGGAGCAGAGCCCTTATCAGGCGGCGTTGATCAAGTATTTCAATGGCCAGGAGGACGCTCAAACGTTGCGGTTGCTGAAGCAATAATACTCGCTGCGTGTCTAGGCGCGGGTGTCTTTGTTTTCTTGCAGAGAGTCGCCTAGTTGCTTATGGACTTCAGGTTGCTCAACTCCATCGACCCACCATTTCAAATGAGCACTGACCATTGTCTGAGGGGCGAAGCCCAGTTTGTTACGTACAGGGCAGGCTCCATCTTCGCTTGCCTTGACCTCACCAGCTTGGCGGGATCGGTTATTGCCGGCTTTGCCACTGGCCTGAACAATCATCTCAAACCGTACGGCTTGCCCGCTGCCTTTGAAACAGAGCTCTATGGAGGCTTGCTGTGGTGAAATTGCGATCAGGTTCAGATTGGCCTCTACAGGTGGAGTCGAGGCGGCAAGTAACATGGCAGTCATAGGCAGGGCGAAGAGTCCAGGCATGTCAGTCTACGTTACGATCATTTGAACAGGCTGGAGATCAGAGTAGCGCATCTTTGACCTCCTTGTGCAGACGCCCTCTAAATGAGGGCGTCCAGGATACTGCTCAGATGCAAGCGCTTACTGCTGGGTAATGACAGCGCTGTTGCCAGTACCCGTCTGCGAGATGGTTGCAGAGTTGCCAATGGCAAACTCACCACGCTGCGTAATAGCGGCCTGGTTAGCTACACCGGACTGATAGACCACTGCATTGGCGGCTAGCTGCGATTCCAGCTGTTGAACGGTAGCGATGTTGTCGCTGCCATCCTGAGTAACGCTGGTGTAGTTGCTATCACCTTTCTGGCTTACATCAGCCGAGTTGTTGGTGCCTGAGGTGGCGCCAGTCAGGTTGTTGCCACGACCAATCTGGGACACGTTCAGCGTGTTGGCTGTGCCGTTCTGATCAAAATACAACTCGTTGAACTTGCCATCCTGGAAGCTGGTAATGGCGTTGTTATCGCCGCGCTGGGAGATGGTGGCGAAGTCTGGGCCACTGTACCCATCCTGGACCATGGCCACGGTATTGGCAGTGCCGTCCTGAGTAATGGTCGCTGTTTGGCCGTCGCCTGTCTGGGTCAGGGTAATGGCGTTGTTATCACCTGTCTGGGCCAGTGTTGCAGAAGCCGTCATACCGCTTTGCGTTACTTCAACCTGGTTGCCATTGCCGGTCGCGGTAGCGCTCAGCTGATGGGCATAGCCATCCTGGTTTATGATGTGGGAGTTGTCGTTGCCATTCTGGTTGATGGTAGCCACGCTGCTGCTGGACATGCCATAAGCAGCGCCGCCACCCTGGGTGACTTCAGCCACGTTGTTGTTACCCAGCTGGATAACCTGAGCCTGGTTGTCGTTGCCGGTCAACTGATAAACCGTAGACGAATTGGTGTCGCCGGTCTGGGTAACGGTTACTTGGCTGCTCTCCTGAGCTTCTTGATAAATGCTCGAATAGTTGTCGCTGCCTTCCTGCGCAGTGTTGGCAACGTTATTTGATCCGTCCTGGTACTGATAGGAAGTGCTATTCAGGGCAGCGCTCTGGGTCAGGGTTGCAGCATTACCATTACCGATCTGCTCCTGAATGCTCTTGCTGTTTTGAGTGCCGTTGATTTGTTCGGTCGTAATGGAGTTGTTGTCTCCATCCTGAGTAGTTTCAGCGGAGTTCATCTCAGCAAAGGCGTGTGAGCTGAGAGCGATCAGGATGGCGGCAGCAAGAGGCTTGAAGCTGTGCATGATTATTCCCTTTGTAGTAATCACAATAACGAGAAATGAAAATGTCGACGTTCTAATGCGTGATGTTTAAACATCCGTTGTTATCAGTACTGACGTGCCACTGCGGTTTGGTTATTACCGTATTGCGTAATACTGGCCTGTTGACCGGTACCGTTCTGCTCAATGGAAGCGCTGTTGTAAGCGCCGTACTGGTTGATCAGCGCGACGTTTGCCGAGCCGATCTGGGTAATGGAAGCCGTGTTGCCATAACCAGCCTGGGTAATAACTGCGGAGAGGTCAGCCCCTTGCTGAAGGATAAAGGCCTGCTGATCGTTACCAAGTTGTGAGATGAGCGCCTGTGAGTTAAGGCCTTGTTGGCTTAAGGTGGCCTGGTTGTTGTTACCGTTCTGCTGGATTTGAGCAACCAATCCGCCAGCCGATGCTGCAGCTGCCAGTGCGCGCGGGTCAGGCGTGCCGGCAAGGTCTGAAGTCGTCGTGGCGATATCGAAATTATCAAGCAGATCAGCCGCCTGGAGCGGCGGTACAACAAGGCTCATGCCGGAGAAGGCGAGCGCGAGTCCTGAGCACAATCTTTGCAGCGAATTCATGGCTAATCCCTGTATAGCGCTGTGCGGATTGTTGGCCGTACAGGCGAAACTGGGTATCAACCAAAAGATTGAAAAGATGGGGCATTTAAGCCATAGAGGGATTAATCCATGGCTGCCGAAGGAGGCGGATCTAGAGCTGGCTAGGCCCGATGAACGGTATACCTAGGCAACCTCTACCATCAAGAGGCGTTAACTGATCTGGCTTTTGCTGCGCATTGATGGCTCCTTGGGCTCAGTATTGGCGAATGACAGCATTCTGATTGTTTCCGTATTGGATAATGCTGGCTTGCTGACCAGTACCATTCTGTTCGATGGCGGCATTGTTAGCGTTGCCGTACTGACTGATAACAGCAGCATTTGCTGACCCGGTCTGGGAGATCAGTGCGCTATTGGCTTCTCCTACCTGCTTGATGACGGCAGCCAGGTCTGAGCCTTGCTGCAGAATATAAGCCTGCTGGTCATTACCCTGTTGAGTAATGGTTGCCAGGGAGTTAAGCCCTCGCTGACTCAAGGTGGCCTGGTTGCTGTTGCCATTCTGCTGGACCTGAGCGACGAGACCATTGACCGAGGCGGCAGCCAATGCACGTACGTCGGGTGTGCCAGCCAAATCTGTCGATGAGGAGGCGATATCGAAGTTATCGAGCAGGTCAGCAGCCTGCAAATACAGTGGCGCTGCAAGGCAGCTTACTACCAGGGCCGTTTGAGAAAGCAGTCTTTGCAACATGGTCATGGCTAACTCCTGTTTAGCACTTACAAGTTTTGCTGACGGGTTCCCGCTTCGCTATCAATCTAAAGATTGAAACTTTAATCAAAGCGAAATAAAAAAGACTTAATTCTCTGGTATGGCCAACAGCAGGCGCTTTACAGAGCGGCGCAACTCCTGTCCATTCATGGTGATCGCTGACTGGTGCCATTGCCTTCCTGACGATAGTCCAACTCGTTAAAATTGCCACTCTGAGTCAGCATGGCCTGATTGTTTATTCTCTGCTCCTCTACCGTGGCAGTGTTGATCGACACAGCACGATTGGCTGCTCCAGGGAAAGCGTGTTGCCATTGCCCGTAGTCGATGCGGTTACGATAGGCTTTCTCATTCTCGGGGAGGAAAGCGTTGTTGCCTGCCTGGTTGAGGCTTGCATTATTAATGACGGCTAGAGCAGGCAGGCCAAGCCTGGACAAAGCAGCCGCAACGCTAGGTTTCATCATAAACATGACGTGCTCCTTGTAGTTGTCGGGAGGGTAAAAGCCATACAGCTCTAACAGGCAGATAGCCGAACGCTACGGAGCATTGCCTGTAAGCGAGCTGTAGAAGTGAGCTAGGGCGGGATGCGGTTTTTTCCAACCTTTGTCAAACAAGTCTCTGCCGGCTGGGAATCGGGAGAGAGCACAGGAATAGATTGGACCTTGCACATGACATCGTCCTTTGACTTCATGAACAAGCGGCATTGAGCCACTAGCGCTGTTGAACAGTGATGCTCTGGTTGTTTCCGAACTGGATAATACTGCCCTGTAAACCGGTGCCGTTCTGGTCGATCAGCGCTTCGTTATAGGCGCCATACTGATGGATAGCGGCTTGATTGGCTGAGCCTCGCTGAATGATAGAAGCGTTATGGCCCTGGCCGCTTTGCAGAATGACAGCGGTCAGCTCCGTACCATTTTGCAGCATGGCTGCCTGATGATTTCCACCGAGTTGTTGGATAAGTGCCTGACTGCCTAATCCGGTTTGGGTGAGAAAGGCCTGGCTGTCGCTGCCCTGCTGGATAACGGTGGCCGCTATGCGGTCGGCAGTCGATTGACCAAGGGAACCCTGGGCCTGCCGGGCGGCTACATCCGAGACCGTAGAAAGATCGAAGTTATTGAGCAGGTCCGCCGCGTTGGGCGTCTCGATGGAAAAGCCGAGACATGAAACCAGCAACGCAAACCTCAAACTGATCCGCTGCAGTACGTTCATGGCTATTTCCTCAATAGCGCTTCGTACTACGTTATCGCGCAGGGCGGGCCACTTGGGTATCGCTCTAAAGGGTGAAATTGCCTGCCTTTTAAATAGGAGATGAACTAGGCTGATCTCATATTAATGGCAGCGGTTCGAGTGTTTATCCTGGGTTTTGCAATGACAGGGAGGAACAGGGTCGATACCGCCCGGATGAAACGGGTGGCAGCGCAACAAACGGCGAATGGTCAGCCAGCTGCCACGCAAGGCACCGTGGGTCTGTAGGGCCTCAATGGCGTAATGCGAGCAGGAGGGATAGAAACGGCAGCGTGGGCCAATCATGGGGCTGATGAAGAGCTGGTAACCTCGTAGCAGAACGATCAACACTTTCTTCATGAGCTGAGGGGCTTATCTGGCAGCAGGGCGTAGGACGGTCATTTTACCGGGTATGGCAGTTGGGTCGAGTGACTTGCCGACGGGTTGAGGTTAACAATGGCAGTCTGCTCCTGACGCTGGCGCGATATGAACATCGATACCCGTATCAAATTTCGACATCTCCTGTGCTTTATTGAGGTGGCTCAGCACCGCAGTTTCGCCAAGGCGGCCCATGCGGTGTCGGTTTCTCAGCCTGCCATTTCCAAGACCCTTAAGGAGCTTGAGGGCATTCTTGAGGCGCGCCTGTTCGAGCGGGACAAGAATGGCGTAGTGCTGACGCAAGCCGGTCAGGCCTTTATGCGTTATGCAGGCCCCTGCGTCCAGGCATTGCGAGACGGGGTCAATACGGTGCGCAGCGGCGGGGTGCAGGGTGGCCAGGTACGGGTCGGTGTACTTTCGACAGTGGAAAGTCTGGTTATACCGGAGGTCATCAGGCGACTCCACGAACGCTACAGCGGGCTCACCATCAGTGTTACGACAGGCATGAGTACCTATCTACTCAATAAACTGAGAGTAGGTGAGCTGGATATTGTGGTGGGGCGCATGACAGACAACCCTGAAATCCGCGGCCTGAACTTCGAGCATCTGTATAGCGAGTCGATGACGTTGGTGGTTCGAAACGGTCATCCGTTGCAAGCAGCGACTGGAATTGACCGGCAACGACTGGCGGACTATCCCTGGGTTCTTCCGTTGACGGGCACCACAATTCGGCAGTACGCCGAAAGCTTTCTGGTGCAGTGTGGGATCAGCCTGATGTCGCAGCGGTTGGAGACGCTTTCGCCAGCGCTGAGCCGGCGCTATGTACTGTTAAGTGATGCCGTCTGGATTGCGCCTCTGGATGCCGTGGAGACCGACATCAAGGCTGGTGTGCTGGCTGAGCTGTCTCTAGGCGTTCAGGAGCCGGGTGGCTCGATTGGCTTATGCCGCAACAATACGGCAACACTTCCGCTGGCGGCGCAATGGTTCTGTGAGATTTTACGGGAAGTCGCCAGCGAGCTGGTTGCCGAGCGATCAGCCTCATAACCATTTGGTTATGAGTGATTGCCGTCATTTCAATTGGCTGGCCTGCGGCATTGCGCCACACTCCGGGCAACCCCTTTGATGGGTAAGGCTCTTTGTGGAGTAAAGCCATGAATAATAATTCCAATGACACTCGCTTTGTCGCCCGTGACCGTAACTGGCATCCCCATGCCTATACGCCTGGTTATAAGTCGTCTGTACCCCGCTCACCCCGACAGGCCTTGGTTAGTATTCAGCAAACGGTTTCTGAACGTACCGGCCCGGATTTTTCTCATCTTCAGTTGGGCAAGCACGATAACGATCTGCTGCTGAACTTCAATAATGGGGGCTTGCCACAGGGCGAGCGAATCATCCTGTTTGGACGAGTAGTCGATCAGTTTGGTAAGCCTGTACCGAAGACGTATGTAGAGATCTGGCAGGCTAACGCTGGTGGACGGTATCGCCATAAGAACGACGTCTACCTGGCGCCGCTCGATCCCAACTTTGGCGGTGTAGGACGTACCCTGACCGACAATGATGGCAACTATGTATTCCGTACCATCAAGCCGGGGCCTTATCCGTGGCGTAATGGGGTGAATGATTGGCGGCCCGCCCATATCCATGTTTCGGTCATGGGACCTTCGATTTCCACTCGATTGATTACGCAGCTGTATTTCGAAGGTGATCCGCTGATACCGATCTGTCCGATCGTGAAGTCGATTGCGAACCCGGAGGCCGTGCAGACACTTATTGCACGTCTGGACATGACCATGGCCAACCCGATGGACTGCCTGGCTTACCGTTTTGACATCGTGACGCGTGGCGCACGTCAAACCCATTTCGAGAACCTGTGAGGAGGCGATCATGACGACGACATTTCTGCCCGAGACGCCTTCACAAACCGCAGGCCCTTACGTTCACATCGGTCTTGCGCTGGCCGCAGCTGGTAATCCGACGCGTGACATGGAAATCTGGAATGATCTTGCCAAGCCGGATGCGCCAGGCCAGCACATCGTGCTGACGGGGCAGGTGTTTGACGGCAACGGCAATCTGGTGCGCGACTCCTTTCTAGAGGTCTGGCAAGCCAATTACGACGGTGTCTACGATCCGGTTTATCATCCGGAAAAGGCATTCAACAGCTTTGGCCGTACGGCTACTACCTTTGATGCCGGTGAGTGGTCGGTGCAAACGATAAAGCCGGGTAAGGTGATGGACAGCCAGGGCAGGCCCATGGCGCCGCATATCAATCTGGCGCTGTTTGCCCGTGGCATCAATATCCATCTGCAGACCCGTATCTACTTTGAGGACGAAGCGGAAGCCAATGCGATTTGTCCAGTGCTCAACCTTGTCGAGCCACCTCGCAGGCCGACTCTGATCGCCAAGCGCTTTGAAGAAAACGGCAAAGTGATTTACCGTTTCGACATGCATCTGCAAGGTCCACAGGAAACTGTCTTTTTCGATTTCTGATGGCTACATCTGAACCGCTCAACGCGGGCGAGTTAATTCGGCAACATTTCGCTGCCGAACTGGCCGCCCGTCACTATCAGGCCGATGCCGCCCAAGAGGCGGCATTGGTGCATCTGGCTGACTGGCTTGATCGCTTTCTGGCCGATCGTAAATCCTGGTTTAAAAAGCCGTCTGCGGGCGTCTATATCTGGGGCGACGTAGGGCGAGGCAAGAGCTTTGTCATGGACGCCTTCTATACGGCCGTCCCCATTACGGAAAAGCGTCGCGTGCATTTTCATTCCTTTCTGCAGGAGTTGCAGCGGCGGATGCGTGACTATACCGGCCAAGCCGATCCTCTGGCACAGGTAGCCCGGGAAATCGCTCAGGAAGTACGTCTGCTGTGCTTTGATGAATTTCATGTGCATGACATTGGCGATGCCATGCTGTTGGGTCGTATGCTCAAGGTGCTGGTAGATGAGGGTGTCGGGCTGGTGATGACATCCAATTATAAGCCGGAGGGCCTGTGTCCAAACCCGTTGTATCGAGAGCGCTTCAAGCCGATCATTGCATTGATCGAAAAGCGCTTCGATGTGCTTGCCATCAACGGTAAGGTCGATTATCGGCAGCGCAGCGACGAGCAGACCCTATGGGGGTATTACCTCTGGCCAGAGTCAGCGGGCGGTGTGAAGCGTTTGCAAACACTGCTGGACCTGTCTGCTGCCGCTACGACGGACGCTACCCTGGACGTCAATCATCATCCCCTTTCGGTGCGCGCGTATGAAGGGGAGCGGATCTGGCTGGATTTTGCCGACCTCTGTGAGCAGCCTCATTCGACCTTGGATTACCTCTGGATTGTCGAGCATTTTTCACACGTTGGCGTCAGCGGGCTTGATTGCCTGGCGCGTCAGTCTGATGCCGTTCGACAGCGATTTCTAAACCTGGTGGATATCGCTTACGACCGGGGCGTGACTTTGATCCTGTCCAGCGAAGTCCCTATGGATGAGCTGGCCGGGGATGCCACCGTGGACTTTGCCCGGACGCTGAGCCGGTTGAGGCAGCTGGGAGTAGAGCGGCTGCAATAAATTTTAGCTGACTGCTCGAGTAATACATTTCTACCGTAAGTGTTACCAAGGCAATTGTGCTGATTTCGTCCTTCCGCCGAGCGAAAAACACCAAGCCGATTTTGCGTTGACACGCCACGCTGTAAGCCTCTTTTGCCGAGGTGGCGCCATGAGACGTATCCAGGTTATCGACTCCCATACGGGCGGTGAGCCGACTCGCTTGGTCATCGAGGGATTTCCCGATATGGGAAAAGGCTCCATGGCGGAGCGATTGAAACTGTTGCGGCATGAATACGATGACTGGCGGGCTACTTGCGTGCTTGAACCCCGTGGGAGCGATGTGTTGGTGGGTGCGCTCCTGTGCGAGCCGGTCGATCCTGAGTCCTGCGCCGGCGTTATTTTTTTCAACAACTCCGGCTATTTGGGAATGTGTGGGCACGGCACGATTGGGCTGGTGCGATCGCTTTATCATCTCGGTCGGATCGACGTAGGGCGGCACCGGATCGAGACCCCTGTAGGGACAGTAGAGGCAACGCTGCATGAGGACCTTTCCGTCAGCGTGCGTAATGTACCTGCGTACCGCTATTGCAAGGATGTTCCGTTGGAGGTGCCCGGCCTGGGTACGGTGAGGGGTGACATTGCCTGGGGTGGCAACTGGTTTTATCTGATTGCCGATCATGGCCTGCAGGTGAACAGCGACAACCTCGACGCGCTGACCGAGTACAGCTGGGCAGTACGGCAGGCGCTTGAGGCGCAAGGCGTACGCGGCGAAAACGGCGGTATGATCGATCACATCGAGCTGTTTGGAGGCGATGAATGCGCGGACAGCCGCAATTTTGTGCTCTGCCCAGGCAAAGCCTATGACCGCTCGCCCTGCGGGACAGGAACCAGCGCCAAACTTGCCTGCCTTGCTGCGGATGGGCATCTGCAGCCGGGTGAGCTCTGGCGGCAGGCCAGCGTGATCGGCAGCCTTTTCGAGGCCAGTTATGCGTGGGAAGGGGAGCGGATCATTCCCACTATTCGAGGCACAGCCCATATCAGCGCCGAGGCCACGTTATTGATTGATGAGGCTGATCCCTTCGCCTGGGGAATTCGGCTATGAGCCTTCTGGCACGCACCGCTGCAGCAGATATCGTTATCGTGGGAGCCGGTATCGTAGGGGCTATGTGTGCCTATGAATTGGCTGCCCGAGGCTTGTGCGTACGGGTCATCGACAATCGAAGCGGTGGTGCTACCGGCGCGGGGATGGGCCACTTGGTTGCCATGGAAGACAGTCCTGCCGAGCTTGCGCTCAGTCATTATTCCATAGAGCTCTGGAATGCGTTGCGTGAGCGCTTGCCTGAAGCATGCGCCTATCGTAACTGCGGGACACTGTGGCTGGCGGCGAACGATGATGAGTGCGCGTTAGCAGAGGCAAAGCAAGCCAGGCTGGCTGAGCATGGCGTTCAGTCGGGTTGGGTCAGTGCCTCTTCGCTACGGCAATTAGAGCCGATGCTGCGCTCTGATCTGGTAGGTGCGCTGAAGGTGGGTGACGACGGGATCCTCTACGCTCCGGCAACCGCGCGCTGGCTGCTCGGCCAGCACGGCAATCGAATCACCGTTCAGGAGGAGGAGGTCATCCGGGTCGAGTGTAATCGGTTATGTCTGAGCGATGGTCTCTGGATGACGGCACCCGCTATTCTGCTTGCCAATGGCCTGGGTGCCTGCCGGTTACTCCCGGAGGTGCCGTTAAGGCCGAAGAAAGGCCATTTACTGATTACAGATCGATACCCCGCCTGTGTCACCCATCAACTGGTGGAGCTTGGGTATGCTGCCAGCGCTCACGCCAGTGATGGAACCTCCGTCGCGTTCAATGTGCAGCCAAGGCCTACAGGACAGTTGCTGATCGGCTCATCCCGACAATTCGATACCCTAGATAAGCGCGTCGAGTTCGATGTGCTAGGTCGTATGCTCACGCGTGCACAGTATTACTTACCCGGCTTGGGCGAGTTGAATGCCATTCGCAGCTGGACAGGTTTTCGTGTTGCAACACCGGATGGTTTGCCTTTGCTCGGACAGTATCCTGGTCAACCGGGCCTATGGCTGGCGCTGGGCCATGAAGGGCTGGGCGTTACCACCGCACCGGCCAGTGCACGGATGATCGCTGCTCAGTTATTGGGTGAAGCGATTCCTCTCGATTCCACTCCGTTCCGGCCTGAGCGCTTTGTAAATGCGGCTTCCACCACCCAGGAGGCAACGGCATGATCACGGTGTATCTCGACCGGCAACCTATAGTCGTTACGGGCGGACTGACGGTTGCCGCCTTGCTGGCATTGAGCGAATCACCGGTGGCACGGCTGTCCTGTACAGGTCAGCCACGTGCACCGTTTTGTGGAATGGGTATTTGCCAGGAATGTCGGGTAACGATTGACGGTCGCCGGCAGCTGGCCTGCCAGACGCTGTGCCGTGAGGGCATGCAGGTAGAGCGTACGGTATGACGGGGCTGAACAGGCTGTCTTGTGATATCGCTATCGTAGGCGCTGGGCCGGCAGGTCTGGCAGCGGCCAGGGCTGCATCCACCAGCCAGCGCTCCATTGTGGTCATCGATGATAACCCCCGGCTAGGCGGGCAGATATGGCGCGACGGGCCAGGGGTGGTACTACCTGCATCGGCGCAGAGTTATCGAAAGGTTTTATCTCAGCCTAATGTTCGGTACTTGGCAGGAACGCGCATCGTAGCTGCGTTGGCACCAGGGGCCTTGTTACTGGAGGATGCACAGTCAGGTTGCCGGCTGGACTATGGGCAATTGATCCTGTGCTGTGGCGCACGGGAATTGCTGTTGCCGTTTCCGGGCTGGACATTACCCGGCGTGACGGGCGCCGGAGCGTTGCAGGCCTTGATCAAAGGGGGCGCACCTGTGGCAGGTGAGCGGCTGGTGGTAGCGGGAAGCGGTCCGTTATTGCTGGCTTCTGCCGGAACGGCCAGAGCGGCCGGCGCTGTGCTTACAGGCGTCTATGAACAGGCGGCCCGTCAGCAAGTTATATCGTTCGGTGCCGGGTTGCTGCGCTGGCCTGACAAGCTCACCCAGGCATTCAGGTTGCTCTCGACTCACTACCGCTGGACGAGTTATGTCGTTGAGGCCCTAGGAGATAATCGTCTGGAGGCTGTGCGTATTCGCCAGGGTGGCCGTGATAAGGTCGTACCCTGTACGCGTCTGGCCTGTGGGTTTGGTCTGGTGCCCAACACCGAACTGGCGAGTCATCTGGGGTGTCAGCTTGAGGGTGATGCTGTAGCGGTCGATCGCTATCAGCAGACGAGTCAGACAGGTCTCTATGCGGCCGGTGAATGTATAGGCGTTGGTGGTAGTGAGTTGGCGTTGATCGAGGGCGAAATCGCCGGATTGGCTGCTATTGGCAAGGTTGAACAGGCAGAGACTCTGTTCCCACGTCGCGAGCATTGGCAGCGGTTTGCCCGACATGTGCAAGCGCATTTCAGATTGCGACCTGAGGTCAGACAACTGGCCCGTGCGGATACGCTGATTTGCCGCTGCGAGGATGTCGCCCTGTCTGCTCTGGTGGGAGAGCAAGGATGGGATGCGGCAAAGCTTCAGAGCCGGTGCGGTATGGGAGCCTGCCAGGGACGTGTCTGTGGCACGGCGGCTCGCGAATTGTTTGGTTGGGCCTTGCCGGAGCCCCGTATTCCGTTGGTCCCTGCACGGGTCGAGACGCTTATAGCATGCTCAGAGACAGATATATCCTGAGCGCATTCGCGCCACCACTCATAAGAGGTGCTCATGCTTCAGATGATGTCTCCTATAGCCGAACGCGACAGGCAGGCTCCAGGTTTTGCTCCTGAGCAGATGACAGCCTGGTGTGAGGGGCTTGCCGCAGAGCGCCCTGAAGACTTAGAAACCTTGCTTAACAGCGTTGCGCTGATTGCTCCGCTTCTCAATGCGATTCCCAATGTGGTCTTCTTTATTAAGGATCTGGACGCACGTTACCTCCTGGCCAACCTGACGTTGGCGAGACGGTGTGGGTTCAAGACGGTTGCGCCTCTCTTGGGCAAGACGTCCGCTGAGGTCTTTCCGGCGAATCTAGGACCGCTCTATACCGAGCAGGACCACGAGGTGCTTCGCGGAGCGATCATCGAGGACAAGCTTGAGCTGCATTTTTACAACGGTCGTGAGCCAGGGTGGTGTCTGACCTACAAGCTGCCCTTGAAAGGGCATTCAGGGCAGGTGTTGGGTATGGCTGGCATTTCCTATGACTTGCAAGCCGCGCAGGATAACCACCCGGCGTATCAACGGCTTGCGGCGGTCGATAAACACATTCGTGCCCATTACACCCGTCCGATCGCACTGGCAGAGCTGACCGCCATCGCAGAGCTTTCCGTGGCTCAGTTGGAGCGCTATTGCAAGCGGATCTTTCATCTCACGCCCCGCCAGATGATCCATAAGGTGCGTCTGGAAAAAGCCTCTCAATTGCTGGGGACGACGATGCCGATCACCGATATTGCCTTGCAGTGCGGCTACACCGATCACAGCGCCTTCAGCCGCCAGTTCAAGGCACTGACGGGGCTCACGCCCCGGCAGTTTCGGCAGGCTGCCAGCGACGCAGTTTAAAGTCCAACGTCAGGCAGTGCGGGACGTTGGGTCAGAGCGTTGTCCACAATCGCTTTCACTTCATCACGGGCAGCCCCTTCGAGGCTCAGGCGAGGAGGGCGGGTGACGGCTGAACCGCGGCCTAGTATCTCTTCGCAGAGCTTGATGCACTGGACCAGGTCAGGGCGGGCGTCCAGATGTAGCAGGGGCATGAACCATTGATAGAGCGACAGGGCTTCGTCGAAACGCTTTTGCATGGCGAGGCGGAACAGGGTTTCGCCTTCCCTGGGAAACGCATTGGACATGCCGGATACCCAACCGACAGCACCTACAGCAATGCTTTCGAGCACTACATCATCCAGGCCGGCAAAGAGTACGAAGCGATCACCCACAGCGTTGCGCAGGTCAATAAAGCGGCGAGTATCACCTGAGGAATCTTTGAAGCAGACGATATTCTCGCAGTCCTTGAGCGAGGCCAGGATGTCCGGCGTAACGTCGTTCTTGTACACCGGCGGATTGTTGTAGACCATGACCGGAAGATCGGTCGAAGTCGCAACGCTGCGAAAGTGCATGGCGGTTTCGTGGGGCTTGGCAGAGTAGACCAGCGCGGGCATAACCATCACACCGTCCACGCCAGCAAAGCGCGCCTCGTTAACCATCTTCTGCGCGAAGGCGGTAGTAAACTCGGCTACGCCGGCAATCACGGGTACGCGTCCGGCCGCCGCCGCTTTGGCGGTCTCGATGACCGATAGCTTTTCCGTCGTGGTAAGCGAAGTGTTTTCTCCAACGGTGCCGCACACTACAAGCCCGGACACACCATCCGCCACGAGATTGCTGATCACGCGGTGAGTGGCGTCCAGATCCAGAGAAAAGTCAGGCTTGAACTGAGTGCTGACAGCCGGAAAGACGCCACGCCAGTTGATCGCTTGATGCCCCATGGTCGTTATCCCTTTGGCAATAGACAGATGCCTACAGGGTGAACCGCTACCGCTCTTATGGCTTGAGATTTTTCCCCAGGTGCGAGGACGAAATCGGCACAGTGACGATCTGTAAGTGGCCTATAAACGAACAAGACTGCGTTTGTCGTATTGCGATTATCGATCAGATGCTTCGATAATCGGCCAAATCAGACAGCGGCCGAGCAGAGATCATGGATAACTCGAATTCGCGTGACCCTCACAGCTTTGGCGCACCGCCTATCATTGCATCGCCGGCCAAGCGGATCGAGGCCTTCACGGGCGATCCAAACTTCATGACGTCCCTTGCGCGTGGCTTGGCTGTGATCCATGCCTTTCAGGAGCGCAAGCGGCATCTGACCATCGCGCAGATCAGCCACCGAACCGAGATCCCCCGCGCGGCGGTTCGGCGTTGCCTGCATACGTTGATGAAGCTGGGCTACGTGACCACCGATGGACGGACCTATTCACTATTACCCAAGGTGCTGACGTTGGGCCATGCCTATCTGTCATCCACGCCCATGGCGCTCACCGCCCAACCCATTCTGGATCGCCTGAGCGAGCAGCTGCATGAGGCCTGCTCCGTCGCCACGCTTGAGGGCGATGAGGTGTTGTACATCGCCCGGTCCGCCACACCGCTGCGGCTGATTTCGGTCGATCTGAGCGTTGGCAGCCGGCTTCCGGCCTACTGCACCTCCATGGGCCGTATTCTGCTGGCGGCTCTGGATGATGCTGCCCTTCAGGATTACTTCGAGCGTGCTGACCTGCAGATCAAGACCAGTCGCACACTGCATACGCCAGAAAAGCTGTTGCCCTGTCTCGAGCAGATCCGGCAGCAGGGCTGGTGCGTCGTTGACCAGGAACTGGAGGTCGGGCTTCGTTCATTGGCCGTACCGGTACTGGATGCCTCAGGTCAGGTCATGGCTGCCATGAACGTGGGCACCCATGCTAGCCGTATCACCCGGCAGGAGCTGGAGCGTCGTTTCCTGCCCCTTTTACTCAAGGCCAGCCAGGAACTCAGCTCCAAGCTCTTTCACTGAAACTGTTCGCTAATCGAACCTTTAGCCGTTAATCGAATTGTGCAGTACGTGGCTGCTCCGTAGGGTAGAGGCACGTTGCCAGCCGGCACGCCTGATAAAAACAACAGAGTCCGCCTATGTTCTGCATGATTTCTCCCGTGAACGGGATGGTGCATGCGCATCGCTCCGATGCGCTTTCTTTCTATTCGTGGATGATGGAGGCCTTGTCATGACGGGGGCCTCGACGAACACGACACTTGATGTTCAGACATTTATCAATGCCCAGCCGCTGAGCCGCTATCAATGGCGAATCGTGGTGTTGTGCTTTTTGATCGTTTTCCTGGATGGCCTGGACACTGCTGCCATGGGGTTTATCGCACCGGCGTTGACCCAGGACTGGGGAATCGATCGAGCAAGCCTTGGACCAGTCATGAGCGCTGCCCTGGTTGGGATGGTGTTTGGTGCGTTGGGCTCGGGACCGTTGGCGGACCGGTTCGGCCGTAAGGTCGTGCTGGTTGCCGCCGTTTCCATCTTTGGACTTTTCAGCGTGATCTCGGCCTACAGCGGTACGGTGGATCAACTGGTGATCCTGCGTTTTCTGACCGGCCTTGGCCTAGGTGCCGCCATGCCGAACGCCACGACACTGCTGTCTGAATACACCCCGGAGCGGCTCAAGTCGTTACTGGTAACCAGCATGTTCTGTGGTTTCAATTTGGGCATGGCGTGTGGCGGGTTCATCTCCGCCAAGCTGATTCCGGCGTTCGGTTGGCATAGCCTGCTGTTGCTCGGGGGCTTGCTACCGATGGCTCTGGCAGTAGTGCTGCTGCTGTGGTTGCCGGAATCGGCGCGCTATCTGGTGGTGCATAACCGGGGCGTGGCACGGATTCGCAAGGCCTTGCTGCCCATCGGCCCAAGTATCGTGCAGCAGGCTAGGGAGTTCAGCGTACCAGAGCAGCGCACAGTCAAGGCGCGCAATGTCTTTGCCGTTATTTTCTCCAAGGCGTGTGGGCTGGGCACAGTGCTGCTCTGGCTGACCTACTTCATGGGGCTTGTCATCGTATACCTGCTGACAAGCTGGCTGCCTACCCTGATGCGTGATAGCGGGGCGAGCATGGAGCAGGCTGCATTCATCGGAGCCCTGTTCCAGTTTGGTGGCGTGCTCAGTGCGGTAGCCGTGGGCTGGGCGATGGACCGGATCAATCCGCACTGGGTCATTGGCACGTTTTACCTGCTCGCCGGTGTCTTTGCGTACTGTGTCGGGCAGAGCCTGGGTCACGTGACGTTGCTGGCTACGCTGGTACTGGTTGCAGGGATGTGCATCAACGGTGCGCAGTCCGCCATGCCTTCATTGGCGGCACGCTTCTACCCGACCCAGGGTCGTGCCACAGGGGTGTCTTGGATGCTGGGTATCGGACGCTTCGGTGCCATTCTGGGGGCCTGGATGGGGGCCACTTTGCTGGGACTAGGATGGAATTTCGAGCAGGTACTGACTGCGCTGGTGGTGCCTGCTGCGCTGGCTACGGCGGCTGTAGTGATCAAGGGTATTGTCAGTCATTCAGATGCGTCATAAGGCCTTTTCGAATCACGCAACCGCATACGGGAACAGATAAACATGTTCGATAATCGACCGTAGATTCGATTATCGGATTGTCTGCTTGCAGCCTTGCGGCTTACTGTTCCGTTCACCATCACTCGCCTGGTCTTCCGTCCGGGCGAGTACGACCCAGGTAGCTGGCACCCTCGATTTCAGGTGCTGCCATGACCGTCACACCGCCTCCTTACCCATGGGCCATCGGCCCGCCCAGGAGCGGTATCAGGAGACTCATGATGCGTGATGTATTCATCTGCGATGCCGTTCGTACACCTATTGGACGCTTTGGCGGTGCGCTGTCCAGCGTCCGTGCCGATGATCTGGCGGCTATTCCGCTCAAGGCGCTGATGGAGCGCAACCCTGGAGTGCAGTGGGCGGAAGTCGATGAGGTATTCATGGGCTGCGCCAACCAGGCGGGCGAGGATAACCGTAACGTGGCGCGTATGGCGCTTCTATTAGCAGGCCTTCCGGAAACCGTACCGGGCGTTACCTTGAACCGCCTTTGCGCGTCAGGGATGGACGCTGTAGGGACGGCTTACCGCGCCATTGCCACAGGTGAGATGGAGCTGGCCATTGCCGGCGGTGTGGAATCGATGTCCCGCGCTCCGTTCGTGATGGGCAAGGCGGACACTGCGTTTTCCCGCGGACAGAAGATCGAAGACACCACCATCGGCTGGCGCTTCGTGAACCCATTGATGAAACAGAAGTACGGTACCGATTCCATGCCGGAAACGGCAGACAATGTCGCGCAGGATCACAATGTTTCCCGGGCCGATCAGGATGCCTTTGCGTTGCGCAGCCAACAGCGCACGGCGGCTTCCCAGGAGAGCGGCTTCTTTGCCGAAGAAATCGTGCCGGTGCGAATCGTCCACAAGAAAGGCGAGACGATCGTCGACAAGGACGAGCATCCACGCCCTGATACCACGCTGGAGATGCTGGCCAAGCTCAAGCCCGTCAATGGGCCCGACAAGACCGTCACGGCGGGTAATGCCTCGGGTGTGAATGACGGCGCTGCGGCCATGATCATCGCCTCGGCCGAGGCCGTGCAGAAGTATGGCCTCAAGCCTCGCGCCCGCATTCTCGGTATGGCAAGTGGTGGCGTTGCGCCACGTGTCATGGGAATCGGCCCAGTGCCGGCGGTGCAAAAGCTGCTGACCCGTCTGGGGAAAACCATTGAAGACTTCGATGTGGTGGAGCTGAACGAGGCCTTTGCCAGCCAGGCCCTGGCGGTAGTGCGAGGCTTGGGATTACCGGACGACAGTGAAAAAGTAAATCCGCAGGGCGGCGCCATTGCACTGGGTCATCCGCTGGGGATGAGTGGTGCACGCCTGGTCATGACTACCGTGCATTGGCTGGAAAAGACCAACAAGCAGCTGGGGCTCGCGACCATGTGTGTTGGGGTTGGACAAGGTCTGGCGCTGGCAGTCGAGCGCGTTTGAGGTCAATGTCTTGGGCGCCTCGTACAACGGGGCGCTGATGAGGAATAAGGGTGATCTGCGCCAACGCGAAGGATTTGCGGCTTTGCAAAGGAGAGAATTGTAAAAGGACATGTCTCACCAAGGCCTGCGAATCCGTCACGCGTAGGCGGCACACCCTGCGACAGGGCAAAGGCTGCCCTCTGTAGGGTCATTCACCGGCACGTCAGGATCGATTGCGTGCCGGATTATTCCTATTTCAATGACAAGAGCGGATCGAATGACTACCAGTTCCTATACGTTGGAAGAGCGTCGTAAAAGAATCTTTGCCATTGTCGGCGCCTCGTCCGGTAACCTCGTCGAGTGGTTCGACTTTTATGTTTACTCCTTTTGCTCCATCTATTTTGCTCACGCGTTTTTCCCCTCAGACGACCCCACCGTTCAACTGCTTAACACTGCCGGTGTATTTGCCGCAGGCTTTCTGATGCGACCCATCGGTGGCTGGATCTTCGGTGGGGTGGCCGACCGTTATGGGCGGCGTACGTCAATGATGATCTCCGTGCTCATGATGTGCGCCGGCTCACTGGTGATTGCCTGCCTGCCCACCTACGACAGCATTGGCTTCTGGGCGCCGCTTCTTCTGCTCATGGCGCGACTTTTCCAAGGCTTGTCGGTCGGCGGTGAATACGGCACTACTGCAACCTATATGAGTGAGGTGGCGCTGAAGGGTAAGCGCGGATTTTATGCCTCGTTCCAGTACGTGACGCTGATTGGCGGGCAGTTGCTGGCGGTGCTGGTGGTGGTCATCCTTCAGCAGGTCCTGTCCGAAGAGGAGCTGCGTGCCTGGGGCTGGCGTATTCCTTTTGTGGTGGGTGCGGTTGCTGCCGTGATTTCGCTGTTGCTGCGTCGCTCGCTTGAGGAAACCACGACGGCAGAAAGCCGTGCTGCCAAAGAGGCGGGTTCGCTGTCGGCTCTGTTCAAACATCACAAGGCGGCGTTTTTCACTGTGCTGGGATATACCGCCGGTGGCTCGCTGATTTTCTATACCTTTACAACTTACATGCAGAAGTATCTGGTCAACACCGTAGGCATGCATGCCAAGACGGCCAGCGGCATCATGACCGGTGCGCTGTTCCTGTACATGCTAATGCAGCCGCTGTTTGGTGCCTTGTCTGACCGTATTGGCCGCCGCGCTTCCATGTTGTGGTTCGGTGCGCTCGGTGCACTGTGTACCTATCCCATCCTGCTAACTCTGAAAACCACGACCAGCCCGGTCATTGCCTTTGGCTTGATCATTCTCGCGCTGGCCATTGTGAGTTTCTACACCTCGATCAGTGGCCTGGTAAAAGCCGAGATGTTTCCGCCACAGGTGCGTGCGCTAGGGGTAGGACTCTCCTATGCCGTAGCCAATGCCTTGTTTGGCGGTTCGGCCGAATTCGTTGCGCTGAACTTCAAAGCCATGGGGCATGAGAATCTCTTCTACATCTATGTGTCCTGCATGCTGGTAGTGGCCTTCCTGGTAAGCCTGCGCCTGCCGCGCAGAGCCAGCTATCTGCATGACGATCACTAACAAGGATAAATGCATATGAGTCAGCGTCCGACCCATCAGCTCTTCGATGCCTACTTTACCCAGGCTGCGATGCGTGATGTCTTCAGTGATAGCGGGCGCCTGCAGGGCATGCTGGATTTCGAAGCCGCCCTGGCGCGAGCCGAAGCCGCGGTCGGTCTGATTCCCAAGGATGCCGTCGCACCGATCGAGGCAGCTTGCCGCGCCGAGGCCTATGACCTTGCCGAGTTGCAGCAGGCCATCGTGAGCAGCGGCAACTCGGCCATTCCGCTGGTCAAGGCACTGGGACGTGAAATCAAGCGTACAAGCCCCGAGGCCGAGCGCTATGTGCACATGGGCGCCACCAGTCAGGACGTCATGGATACTGGGCTTGTGCTGCAGGTCCGCGCAGCCCTCGCGCTGCTGGAAGACGGTCTGGCTGCCTTGGCTGATGCCCTGGCCAAACAGGCTCAGCGCTATGTAGACACGCCCTTGGCCGGACGGACATGGCTGCAGCATGCAACGCCCGTCACGCTGGGTATGAAGATTGCCGGCTGGCTAGGCGCCATTAACCGTCATCGCCAACGGCTGGCTGAGCTCAAGCCGCGTGTTCTGGTGCTGCAGTTTGGTGGTGCGTCGGGCACACTGGCGGCGCTCGGTGACAAGGCCATGCCGGTCGCCGAGGCGTTGGCTAAAGAACTTGACCTGACACTGCCTGATCAACCCTGGCATACCCAGCGGGACCGCTTGGTAGAGGCCGCCAGTGTGTGCGGCATGATTGCCGGAAGCCTGGGCAAGCTGGGGCGTGACCTTTCCCTGTTGATGCAGACAGAAGCGGCGGAGGTTTTCGAGCCGGCCGGGCAGGGGCGGGGTGGTTCCTCGACCATGCCCCACAAGCGCAATCCGGTCAGCGCCGCGGTCTTGATCAGTGCCGCGACCCGCATCCCCAACCTTGTCGCCACCATGTTCGCGGCCATGCCCCAGGAACACGAGCGCAGTCTGGGTCTCTGGCATGCCGAATGGGACACCCTGCCTGATATCTTCTGCCTCACTTCGGGTGCGCTGGAACAGTCGTTGCTGGTAGCCGAAGGGCTGGAAGTTGATGCCGAACGCATGCGCACGAACCTGGAGCTGACCCACGGACTGGTACTGGCCGAGGCTGTCAGCATTACCCTTAGCCAGCGTGTCGGCCGTGAGCAGGCGCATCAGCTGGTCGAGCAGTGCTGCCGTCGTGCGGTCGAGCAGAAATGCCACCTGCGTGAGGCGCTCGGGCAGAACGAGACCGTGACCGCCGAGCTGTCTGCCGATGAGCTGGATCATCTGCTCGATCCTGCGCACTACTTGGGACAGGCCCGCACCTGGGTAGAACGCGCCTGTGCCGAACACCATTCACTGACGTCTGCTCGCTAGGAGGATTCCTGTGCCAACTGTGCAACTCGCCGAGGGCGAACTGAATTACCGTTTCGATGGCCGCGAAGACGCGCCGGTTCTGGTGCTGTCCAACTCGCTGGGCACTGACCTGCATATGTGGGATGATCAGATTCCCGCCTTTACTGAGCATTTTCGCGTACTGCGTTATGACACACGGGGCCATGGCGGCTCCACCGTCACGCCCGGTCCGTACACCATTGAGCAATTGGGCCATGACGTCCTGGCGCTACTGGATGCGCTCAAGGTTCAGAAAGCCTTTTTCTGCGGACTGTCCATGGGTGGACTGACCGGGCAGTGGCTGGCAGTGAACGCCAGTGACCGTATCCAACGCGTAGTCATTTGCAATACCGCTGCCAAGATCGGAACGGCAGACGGTTGGAACGACCGTATCGATACGGTTTTGAAGGGCGGCCAGGCGGCTATGGTCAATCTGCGTGATGCCTCCATTAGCCGCTGGTTTACACCTGAGTTCTCTCAGGCAGAGCCAGCCAAGGTCAAGCGCATTACCGACATGCTCGCAGCTACCTCGCCAGAAGGGTATGCCGCCAATTGTGCTGCCGTGCGTGACGGTGATTTTCGTGAGCATCTCAAGGCCGTCACCGTTCCGGTGCTTATCGTGGCGGGTACGCACGATGCCGTCACCACACCGGCCGACGGTCACTACATGCAGGCTCAAATTCCGAATGCCGAGTATGCGGAATTCGATGCTGCGCATCTTTCCAATGTACAGGCCGGCGAAGCATTCAGTCGCCGTGTCCTGGCTTTCCTGACGGCTTAGGAGATCTCGAGATGGACGAACGCGAACGTTATGAAAAGGGCATGGAGGTCCGTCGCGCGGTATTGGGCGATGCCCATGTGAATCGCAGCCTGGAAAAGCTCACGCCATTCAACGAGGAGTTTCAGGAGATGATCACCCGGCATGCCTGGGGTGATATCTGGACCCGTCCGGGCCTGCCGCGGCATACCCGTAGCCTGATTACCATTTCCATGCTGATTGGGATGAACCGAAGCGAAGAACTCAAGCTGCATCTGCGCGCCGCTGCCAACAACGGTGTAACGCGCGATGAGATCAAGGAAGTGATCATGCAGAGCGCCATTTATTGCGGTATCCCGGCGGCCAACGCGACCTTCCATTTGGCCGAGTCAGTATGGGATGAGCTGGGCGTGGAGTCACGCCAAACTCAATATGAAGGGCAGTAGGCAAGGCGTTATAAAAAAGCCCGTCGAAAGACGGGCTTTTTGTATTGACCTGGCGCTTACAGAATCGAGATCGGGTAGCTGAAGATCAGGCGGTTCTCGTCGACATCGTTGTTGCTGCCATAGTCGCGGCGGACCATAGAGTTTCTCCAACGCATGTTCAGGTCCTTGAGCGGGCCGCTCTGGAAGGTATAGGCCACATCGAAGTTACGTTCCCATTCCGAGCCGTCATCATTGGCAGCGTTGACGTAGATGTTGTCACCATGGCCGTAACGCGCCATGAAGGCCAGACCCGGAATACCCATAGCAGCAAAGTTGTAGTCGTAACGCAGCTGCCACGAGCGTTCCTTGGCATTGTCAAAGCTCTGGGTAAACATGTCGTTTACGATACTGCCGCCGCTGGAACCGTTAACGCTCAGCCAGCCGTTATCACCGCTGACGCGCTGATAACCTACGGTAAACTTGTGGCCACCAATACCGGCGGACAACTGTCCAGTGAAGAGTTTGTTGTCCAGGTTGCCCGCGCGCGCTTGGCCTTCCTCTTCACCGGTGAAGTAACCCAGGTTCGCGCCCAGGCTCCAGTCCCCGAACTTCTGGGTATGGGTCAGGTTGAAGAAGTTCTGCTTGTAGACATCTTCGAACTGCGCGTGCCATACGCCAACCATGGTGCGCTTCTCGTTGAAGGTGTATTCACCCCCTACATAATTGAAGCGATCCGAAGAGGCTGCACGAATCTGACGGGCACCGCCGGTCGTGATGGACAGATCCTCCATGTTGGAGGAGTTACGCAGGCTCACCTGGCGAATCTGCGCAGCATAGAACGTGAAGCCGTCCAGTTCCTTGGAGGTCAGTGTCGCACCGCGGAATGTCTGAGGAAGCAGGCGACCATCGTTGAAGCGAAGCACGGGTACGTTAGGCATCAATTCGCCTAACAACAGATCAGTCTTGGAAATGCGAGCCTTGAAGGTAGCGCCCAAACGACCGAAGTCATCCGCGGCACGCCCATCATCATGTACCGGCAGCAACTGAGTGCCAGCGCGGCCCCGACCGCTATCCAGCTTGATCCCATAGAGCCCGGTCAGGTCCAGACCAAAACCTATGACGCCCGGTGTGTAACCCGAGGTTGCCGTCATAATGAAACCTTGGCCCCATTCTTCGACCTTGCTCTGTTGAGCGCTGGTACCGTTGCGGAAATCCCGGTTGAAGTAATAGTTGCGGGTCATCACGTTGACTTTGGCGTCTTCCAGGAAACCTTCAGCATGAGCAGCCATCGGTAATGCCAAGGCCAGCGCAAGCGGTGTGAGTCCAATAAACGCAGGAACAGAGAGATAGCGAAGGGTCATTATTGTTGTACTCCCATGAGTAATGGTGCCGCACCTGAGCGCAATCTCTTACGGATTGATTTATCAGAGGCGGAGAGGCCCTGATCCTCAGGGCATTTCATGTCCGGCCTGAATAGGCAGCCGAACCTAAGCGGACGCGCAAACGCCTCCGCGAAATCTGGAAGAGGGGGGAATATCGGGCAGGAAAATTAAGGCCGTACAGGGTGCAATCTTCAACATTCAGGTTATTCCATTATTGAATTTATTGTGGAATTCACCCTTGTGCCTTATGGCCAGGGTTGTACGATGACGTGCCGCGATAATGCTATCGATTCGCTACCTAAAGCAATAGCCATTTGTTCGTTTATCGCACTTGAAAGACCGTATGAGACAAATGGCTTAACTGTATGCCTGATAACACTTTTAAGTAGCACATAAGCGGCCGAGCCCTGAAACAGCGTGGCTCAGAGAAGAAGATCTGTCTTGTTCGAGACCCTAGAAAAGGCGTCTATTAGACCAAAGAATAATCTTTGAAGCCTACGCCGCGGTGGTGGAGCGGTACCGTCAGAGGAGCGATACCGCGGGAATGATCAAGCCTGTCCTGTCGCTTTGGGGGTATCTGAGCGCGAGCCCCATTCTGTCCAGGAGCCGTCGTACAGGGCCCCTTCCGGTAGGCCTGCCACTGCCAGTCCCAGGAGAAGAACGGCTGCTGTCACGCCGCTGCCGCAACTGGTAACCACTGATCGTGAGCCATCCGCACCCGCATGTGCAAAGCGCGCACGGAGCGTCTCGACATCCTTGAACGTGCCGTCAGCGTTGAGAAGATCGGTATAGGGCAGGCTGGCACTACCTGGAATATGCCCGGAGGCCAAGCCTGCACGCGGCTCGGGCACCGACCCCCCGAAGCGATTGGCCGCGCGTGCATCCAGTACCTGCTCGAGGCGGCTGTCGAGGTTGGCCTGGATATCGCCCAGGCCCCGTAGCATTCTGGCGTGGAACGTGGCTTCGAACGTTTGGGCCGGTACGACAGGTGCCGGACCTTGTTCTACAGGTCGATGTTCGCTCTGCCACTTGGGAAGGCCTCCATCGAGCACTGCGACCTGATCATGGCCGAAGAGGCGAAACATCCACCAGGCACGCGCTGCTGAAAACAACCCTTTCTGGTCATAAACCACAACGCGGGACTGGTTGTTGACCCCCAGCTCACCTACCAGCCGGGCGAAACGACCTTGGGAGGGCACCATGTGCGGCAGCGTTGTGTCCTGATCTGAAATCTCTTCGATATCAAAGAAGCGAGCACCGGGTAAGTGAGCAGCCTCATACTCGGTACGTGCATGTTTCGACTCATTGGGCAGGTAGACACTGGCATCGAATATCACCAGGTCTTTGTTGCCCAATGCGTTGGCAAGCCACTCGGTACTGACCAGAGGGCCAAACGTCATAAGAGTTCTCCTGTATGAATGTTTCACTCGTGGTTGCTTGACGCCAGGCGGTGCGGCGTTGGCAGGTCTGTCCCCATCCTATCCGATCGGGCAGGCGATGCGGTAAGGTACGAGCAGGCGTTGGGGCGCGCTCGATCAGCCGCAACGTTTTATTGTCGAACCCAGGACCGGCCCGCGCCGGTTCTTTTTCCAGGAACGTGGTAATGAGCGATTCAAATGCGGTGCGGGGTAAAGCCCCGGGGATCAACTGGCAACTGGAACGAATCGTAGATGAGCTGCATGACGCTCGTAACGAATGGCGTAGCCAGCATGGCCGAACGCGAGAACTGAGCAGCCGTGAACTGCCGTCGCGAGCGGTAATGAGCGAGATCCTCGAGTCGCTCTGTAGCGCCTTGTTTCCGCTCCGTCTAGGACCCAGTGACCTGCGTGCGGAAAGCGAAGACTTTTTCGTAGGGCATGTGCTGGACCGTGCACTCAATGCTCTATTGGGGCAGGTACGTCTGGAGCTATGTTATACCGCTCGGCAGCGGGGAACCTCTGAGTGCTCGGTCGAAGATCCGGCGCAGCGCATTGTGCAGGACTTTGCCTTGGCATTGCCTGATCTGCGGCGTCTTTTGGATACCGATGTGCTGGCAGCCTACCGGGGCGATCCGGCGGCGCGTAGCGTGGATGAGGTACTGCTGTGCTATCCCGGTATTCTGGCCGTGATCTACCATCGTCTGGCGCATCAGCTCTATCGCGCTGACCTGCCCCTGCTTGCGCGCATGATTGCAGAGCTGGCTCATTCGGCGACGGGTATTGATATCCATCCAGGTGCGCAGATCGGCCCCAGCTTCTTTATTGACCATGGTACCGGCGTGGTTATCGGTGAGACAGCCATCATTGGCGAGCGGGTCCGGATCTATCAGGCAGTGACTTTAGGTGCCAAGCGATTCCCGGCCGATGAGTCCGGTAATCTGCAAAAAGGGCATCCACGTCATCCGATCGTCGAGGACGATGTGGTCATCTATGCCGGCGCGACCATTCTGGGACGCATCACTATCGGAAAAGGCTCCACCATTGGCGGTAATGTCTGGCTGACGCGTAGTGTTCCGGCGTTCAGCAACGTGACCCAGGCCAACTTGCAAGGATGCTCCAACAGCGATCAGTAAAGGTGTCGCTCGGCAGGCTAACGCTTCAATACGCAACATGTCCTGACTGCCACAGGCATGAGGGGCACGATTGCTATCCAGGAATGATTGCGCCGGATGTCGAAGGCAGCAGCCAGGCTTTCAACGCTGCTGCGTTCGGTGATCCTGATCCGCCCCCTGATGGCCAACCCGTTAGCGCATCCGTGATGGACTGGCGTTGGGAAACATCAGGCACAAAAAAAGGGTTGAAGCTATAGGTATATAGTCTTCAACCCCAAGACCGAGTAGAAGAAATCCGATCGACTGATCAGATCATGGTGAGATCGGGTCGCTGGCAGGAAAAGTTTCCTCTACGGCCTGGTCTAGCTGGTCGTCATCGACGTCACGATTATCGAGGTCTTCGTTTTCAGCGTTCTGGTTTTCGGGGTGCTTGATGTCGCTCATGTTCGTCTCCCGTTCGGGCCTTGTGCAGGCGTTATAAGTTAGGCCGCAGGAGATACTGAAGGTTCTGACCACCCATCTATGAGGCCTTTGGTCTCACTTACGAAGTGTTAAAGAGCGAGCATTTTCAATCTTTCGATTGATACCCGTCGCTGCGCTAAACGGCGAATATAGCCTCCCGATTCACAATGCCTGATCGCTAGGGTGCCCTTGCAGGTTCTTGCGCAATGGTAAGGCGGTAAAGGTCTTCCAGACCTTGCTATACCTCTGGTGGAATAAACATTCATGGAGAGAGCTATGTTTATCTTCAAACCGCTCGCCGCTGCCGTTCTCGCGGTGTTAGCCACGCAAGCCTTTGCTGAAAATAATACGGCCCGACAGGACCAGCACGGTGTGCTCAATACGGCTACGATCGAGCAGTCCGGCTCCGGTAATGCCGCCAAGCAGTCGCATAGCGGTTACGCCAATGAGGCTCGTCTGGCTCAGGCCAATAGCCAAGCCGGTACTGCACAGCAGGCACAGGCGGGCAATTACAACGTTGCGACTGTCGAGCAGGCTGACTCGACCAATGCCTACTCCAACCAATACCAGTATGGCTGGAACAATCAGGCGTCGGTCTCCCAGCAAGCTTCCGAATCGGCTTCAGTCAACCAGAGCCAGACAGGCACTGCCAACGAAGCTGAAACCGAGCAACTAAACACGACCCAGGCAACCTCCCGGATTACGCAAAACGGCAATACTCACTGGGCCCATACGCTGCAGGAAGGGGCCGTGGCCAGTGAAGTATCCGTTAATCAACAGGGCGACAATCACACCGCTCTGCTGTGGCAGCGGGACGGCTCCAATAACGTTGCGACGGTCATTCAGACAGGGAACGATACCTCCGCCAATATCTACCAGCTGGACAGCCAGGGTTCCGTGGCCACGCTTGAGGTCAGTGGTGTGAATACCTCGGCCTATGTCACCCAGCGCGGTACGCAGCAGCAAGCCGCTGTTCGTATCGACGGTCAGAATGGCGGCGCCCTGGTCACTCAGGAAGGCAGCAATAACGACGCAGACACTACCCAGAGTGGTGTCTCGAACAGTATTGATGCTTTCCAGGCAGGTGACTGGCAGGCCGCTCAGCTCAGCCAGGTGGGTGACTACAACATTGCGACCGCCAACCAGACCGGGACCGGTAACGAGTTCTATGCCGACCAGACCGGCAACAGTAACGTCCTGTACGGCACGCAAGAGGGTAGCGACAACATCCTGAGCGCTTCGACCGAAGGCTCGCTCAATGAAATCACCATCGGGCAGCAGGGCGATCGTAACGTGGCGTATCTCAGCCAGCTGAGCGGGTCGGATAACCACATCACGCTACAGCAGACCGGTGCTGATCTACGGGTCAATCTGAGCCAATCCGGCACAGGCAACCGCGTCAATCTGATTCAGCAGTAAAACTGATCCTCTTTCGCGCACCGCCTTTGCACAGGCGGTGCGCGCCTGAAGCCGCTTGGCAAACGGCTGCCTTCCGTGTCTTTTTCGCAACCGGCACTGGATTCCTGGCGTACTGTCCACATCTTTATCGAAGGGTGTTTGTGTCGTGCACTGACCTGTATCAGCGCCATACCGGGCTGATAGGGCTATGGTTATAGACAGGCACGATCACCGGGCAGCGGCAGGCCTGTCATAGCTGTCTGCTTTTGACTGTTGTCGATTGACGAGACGGTGAGGTTCGATGGAATTCAAAGATTATTATGCGCTACTGGGCGTCGACCCGGGCGCAGACGAAAAAGCGATCAAGACCGCATACCGCAAGCTGGCGCGCAAATATCATCCAGATGTCAGCAAAGAGCCGGATGCGGAAAACAAATTCAAGGAAGTCTCCGAGGCCTATGAGGTTCTCAGAGATCCGGAAAAACGAGCCGAATACGATCAACTACGCCAGTACGGCCGGGCCGGGCAGCAGTTCGAGCCGCCGCCAGGCTGGGAGTTCAACGGCAATTTTGGCGGAGGAGGAGACGGGCAGTACGAGCGGCATTTTTCCGATTTCTTCGAATCTGTTTTTGGTGCCCGACCCGGTAGTGGGCGCGGCCAGGAGCGTAATGCCGGACGAAGAGGGCAGGATGTGGAAATGGAACTGCCGTTGTTTCTCGAAGACACGCTGTCGGACGAGCCGCGGACCATCAACTATCGGGTGCCTAGCTATAGTGCGAACGGGCTGCGTCACGAGAGCGTACCCAAGAGCCTGAACGTACGCATTCCGGCAGGCGTGACCGATGGCGAGCGAATCCGGTTGAAAGGGCGGGGCGCCCCAGGGCTCAATGGCGGACCCGACGGCGATCTTTATCTGGTTGTCCGGCTGGTTCCTCATCCACTCTTCGATGTCGACGGGCATGACCTGCTTCTGACCGTTCCGCTTGCGCCCTGGGAAGCTGCACTAGGCGCTAAGGTAACTGTCCCCACCTTAAGCGGAAAACTGCAATTGACCGTTCCGGCCAACAGCCAGGCGGGACAGCGTTTACGTCTCAAGGGTAAGGGGTTGCGAACCCGGAAGGGCGGCGCAGGGGACCTGTACGCCGTGATCAAAATTGTCATGCCCAAGACTCATGATGAGGCTACTCGGAAACTATGGGAGCAATTGGCGAGCAAGGCCAGCTTCAACCCCAGAAGTGAGTGGAGGGACTGAGATGACCACCGTAATCGTGGAATTTGACATCGAAGAAATCAGCCAGCTGGTCGATACGCCAGTGACTCACATCGTCGAGCTTGTCGAGCATGGCATCGTCGAGCCACGCGGGCTGCGGCCAGAGGTATGGGTATTCGACCTGTCAGCGTTGCATACGGTACGCCGTGCCGTACGGCTGCAACGAGAGCTTGAGCTGGACTGGGCGGGCATCGCACTGGCGCTCGACCTGCTGACCCAGGTAGAAACCCTGCGTATGGAAAACCGCATGCTCAGGCAGCGGCTTGCCCGCTTTGTGCTTGATGAATAAGAGGAGGGCTCCAGGCACACATGTTGTGCCGGAGCCTGCCCTTTAGAACCAGCGATCGTTGCGCTTTCTGCGACCCGCAAATGACGGCAGGATCAGACCTGCCAACAGGCCGGCTCCGGCAATGCTGCCTCCGTAAACAAGATAACGCATCATGACATCCTTGTTCTCATCACCCAGGCGCGCCTTGACGCTGCGAAGTTCGGACTGTGCATCGGTCAGCTCGGCATCCAGCTGGCGCCGGGTCTGCTCAAGTTCATCTATGCGTGCTTTGCGGGCGTCCATGGTTTCCTGCATGCCCTGAACGCGGGATTTCCAGCTGTCATCGATCGTCTTGAGCTTGCTGCTCAGCTCGTTTACCTGCTGTTCCAGTTGCGGTACACGCTCTACCGGGCCTGGTTGTTCCTGCAGTTCGCTGGAGCGAATCCATACCAGGTCACCGCTTTCGCCTCGGATCTGGCTGTAATCACCTTGGGTGTTAACCAGTTCGACTTTCTGGCCGGACTTGAGTGATCCAACGATACGATAGCCATCGGTCGGGCCGCTGCGAACATACGTGGACAGCGTATCGCTGACCCAACGGTCAGCCGCCTTGTTTTCCTGGGCCTGTACCTGACCCAGACCTGCTGTAAGGGCTGCTCCGAGCAGACAGGCGCTCCAGGTAGAGCCTTTGGAAAAAATGCGTGTGCCCTTGGCTAACGGGGTACGAGAAAAAAGGGCTGCGAGAAAAGTGGGCATAGGCATTAAATGGTCATGTAATAAAAGTATGAGAGCCTGGACAAAAGGCCATCTTTTGGAAAGGGCCGTACCGTAACAAGCCTGGCCTACGATCAGCAATCACCTCATGCAGAGTTTGTGCATGGAGCACGCCGCGCAGGGGCCGTCAAACAGGGTATATGCCAAATTCTGGCTAGAACCTGAACGATCCACACCTTTTCAGGCCAGTAAGCCGGAATATTATTTCCTGATGCGTCTATCCGGTGCTGCATATTACGGGCTTGCCAGCAAAGTGGCTGGCCACTGATTCAACTGATAAGAGGTGTGCGACCTCCTGCAAACGCAGAGGTTTCTGCCTTTGCAGGAGAGGGGTCTAAAAGTGTGAAACGGCTTGAAAGTCTGGTTAAAGCACGTCCTGGCCATGTTCAACGAAGAGCATGGTCGTAGGCCGCAAGGTCTGCAGCAGGATATTCGCTTTGAGAGGCGGATTAGCCATGTGTACGATGTCTAGCGCTTAGAAAACAAGTAGAGCGCTGCATAGTGCACCAGCATGATGGTCTTGGCGTCCAGAATGCGTCCGGCGCGAATCATGTCCAGCAACTCATCGAAGCCAAACTCCATTACTTCGATGTCCTCACCCTCATCAACCAGCCCGCCCCCTTCGCTTCTATGTGTATCGCTATCGTATTCTGCCGCGAAGAAGTAGAGTTTTTCCGTGACCGAGCCCGGGCTCATGTAGGCTTCGAACAGCTTGGTGACATGATGGAGGTGGTATCCCGTTTCCTCTTCGATTTCAGCGCGGATGCGCTCTTCAGGCGCGGCGTTGTCGAGCAGGCCGGCCGGCGTTTCGATCAACATGCCGTCTGGAATGCCATTGAGATAGGTCGGCAGGCGGAACTGTCGGATCAGCACAATGGTACGGCGCTCCAGGTTGTACAACAGTACCGTCGCGCCGTTGCCGCGGTCGTAGGTCTCACGGGTGTGCTGCTGTCGTGATCCATCACGCCGCTGGTAATCTAAGGTGTACTTGGTCAGCACGCCCCAATCATTGGCAAGAATCTGTGAGTCGAGGATACGGATGGGCGAGGAGTCGGTCATGAAGAGTTCTCAAAAGAGGGTATTCAGGCGGGCTGATGCCGGGCTCAGGTACTGGGTATTGATGAGCATGCCAGTGCATCTTGGCAGCGGTGTGTCAGAAGGGAAACCGGCGCGGTAGCCGGTTTCCTGAGCCGTTATGGTTTGGCTATATGCCAGACACCACCTTTGCCATCGCCAGTCTTGTCACCAGCCTTTTTGTCCTGGACGAAGGTATACAGCGGCTTGCCCTTGTAAGTCCACTGCATGGCGCCATCTTCACGCTCGATCACGGTCCAGGCCTCCGAAGGCTTGCTACCGGCCTCTACCTTGAGCGGCGGCCAGTTTTCCGCACATTTGCCATTGCAACTGGAGACACCTTCGGTGTCCTTGTCGTAGGTATATAACGTTCTGCCCTGGTCATCGACTAGGACACCTTCTTTTTCCATCGCCGGGGAGGCTGCCAGCGCAGCGCTGGAGGCCAGAAGGGCAGTTACAGCAAGCAGGGCTTTGACAGTCATGGTGGTCTCCATGGGTAAACAACTTGTTATAAGCAGTTTCCTTGTCACCTACACACGGACCGGCGGTGCCGGATAGTGTTCCTTACAGGTTCGGCTCCAAGGCTTTTTCGACATGCCTTGTATAATGCTTCTCATCTATAACGTGGCAACCAGTTTGCCAATGGCGTCCAGTGCCAGCGCAAGCAGGGCGGCAATCCCGACAGAGCCTATAACCAGAGCCTTACCCCACCATACGCCCCATTTCACTAGGCCGGCCACAATGCCAACAGCGCACAGCAGCAGCCCGAGCTGAAGATAGTAAGTCGTCCAGGCCAAGGTCTGAATGAACAGCAGCCATAACTCGTTGAGTTCCTGGTACATCAAGCGCTCCGGTATCCGATCAGCCCACACTATCGCACGTCTGGCTGAAAAGCCGTGTGCCCCTGTGGTTACTCTGTGACGATGCTGTCGACAGCATCGCTCAGAACCGATGGAAATACCCGCTTACACCCTTGAAGGGTGTCTACTTAACGAAACGCTCACGAATGCAGTTTGGTTAAGCAAATCTTAAGGATGAGCCTGCTAGTCTCCTGGCACATTTTGGGTTCGGCATTACATTCGGGAGAAATCGAATGGGATGGGGTGACGAGCTGATGGCTGCGGGTCAGGCCCGCGTGCATTATGAAAAGACCCGGCAGAAAGTGGTGTTCGTGGATTGTGAGGGGCAGCCGCGCTGGTCGGAGATCTGGGAGAACAATCCCTATATTCTCAAACAGCCGGAGCCAGGGTGCGTCACGATATGCAACGCACCCAAGAGCCGTCCGTATATCTACCGCAAGAACAAGAAAGTCTGCGAGTGGCAGGTCTTTGAGCTGGTGCCTGGCGAGATATTTTTCTCTGCCCAGGAGTTGGTGTTCGGTCGACAACATGCCCAGGGCGCGATTGTCATTGAGCCCCATACCAAGGTAACCGATTCCAACAAGGCCTGGCTCTGGGAGCGTTGGGAACAGCTGGCTCGGTGCGGCTTCGACTTCGTGCAGTTGGGGCCGGAGGGAACCCGGCTGCTTCCAGGGGTACGGCATGTCGTGACGGCCAGCTTTCGCGAAGCGGCGGCCGTACTGGCTCACGCCCGGGGTTTTGTTGGGGCTGAAGGCGGAATGCACCATGCTGCTGCAGCGGTTTCAACGCCAGCCGTTGTGCTGTTTTCAGAGTTTATTTCGCCACGGGTCACGGGTTACCTGGGCCATATCAATCTGTATCAAGGCAAGACTCCGTTGGGTAATGGCGCACGGCTGCCCTGCAAGAAGTGCCGGGCGTCCATGCAGGCGATCACTGTCGATCAGGTGGTGTCGGCATTGAATGAATTGATGTCAGGCGGCTCAGCCATAAGGCCCGGTGTTGCCATGGCGCACCGAGTGGCTGCCGAGGCGTAAGTCGAATGGGGGCCTCCAGAGAGGCCTCCTGACTACACGGTGACGCTGGCTGCCGTCTGGCCTGCCTTTTCCGCAGGGACTTCGATCAGGAAGCGGAACAGCGAGCCATGCTGCTCGACGCTACGGCACAGATAGCCATAGCGTTGGGTATCCTCTGGAATGCCATGTACCGACTGCGCACAGTCGGTAATGACTTCGAGCAATTGACCAACCTGCATCGTTTCCAGGGTTTCCAGTGTAGCGATGGCGTTATAAGGGCAGTGTTCGCCCCTCAGGTCGAGAGACAGATCCGGTTGTGTGCTCATGGACTCTCCTGGAGGTGCCGAAACGGCGAGCGTTGAGTTGAACCAATAGCAGGGCGATGCCCAGGCCGATAAAGGTTAGTAGCAAACCATAGCCAGGGCCGACGGCTTTCAGTAAGTCGATCTTGGGATAGGGAAGCGCCAGTGCATTACCCAGCTCGTCCCAATACACTGCCACCAGCGTACCGCCAATCACATTGCCCAGGCCCACTACCCAGAAGTGCACCTGTCCTTCCACGGCGCGGTACATCCAGCCGGTCTCGCAGCCACCGGCCAATACGATGCCGATACCAAAGAGCAGGCCGCCAATGATGGCGTTCGGGCCCATCCAGAAAATCTTGGGCGCAACGCCCAACTGAATCGCACCAAAAGTGCCAATGGACGCAACCGCCATGCCCAGCAGAATCCCTTGGGCAGCCCGAGTGCGGCCGGTCGTCCAGATGTCACGGGCGGCGCTGGTAAAGCAGATCTGGGCCCGCTCGATCAGGGTGCCGAACAAGAGCCCGAATATGCAGGCGATACCCAATACAAAGGAGGCCTCGAATCGCCAGGCGGCCAGCAGTGCCGCGGCACACAGTACGGCGATGCCCAGGCGGGATTGTGTTCTGGCCCGGCGTGCAAGCGCATCTGGGGGAGGCATGGGCGAGCGGGTTTTGCCAATCTTGAGTGGCGCTCTCAGAAAGGGCAGCAGGCTGAGCTTTACCCCTATCCAGGCTCCTGCGACAGTCGCCAGCATGAAAGCCCAGGCATGCAGGGAAAACATAGGAATGCCGGTAAAAAAGGCGGCCAGATTGCATCCCATGGCCAGGCGAGCACCGAGGCCTGCAACGATCCCACCAATCAATCCCTGCAGCAGGCGCCTACGACTGGTAGGCCAGCGCCAGCCCACATTGCCTGCGAACAACGCCATGCTCAAGGCACCGAGAAACATGCCGGCGATCATGACGCCATCGATCCGGTCCAGCGGGGTACCCTGCAAACCGATGAGCTTGAAATAGCTCCATTTCTCAGGGTGGAGGCCGAACCAGGACAGTACATGTCCTCCCCAACGGGTAAATTCTCCGGTGACGGCCCAGAACGTATGGGTGAGCGTGAAGTAATACGCCGAAAGGACACCCAAGGCGACCAGTGTCGGAAGGGGAGCCCAGAAGCGGACAAGGTACGTTTGACGAAAATGAGCGAGACCGGCGAACACGTGGCAAAGCCTCTGAAAGGGAAACGCGTAGTATAGAGCAACCCTTCATTTTGTAGTGGCTTTAGGCGTCATGCCGTCGAATTTTGAAAGACCCGGACATGAACGGTATTTCCCGCGCGGGCCCTTAACAGGGCACAATAGAGGTTGCGCAAGAGCCGCAGTCACCTCTGTTTTACGATAATGATTGATGGAATGGATTGCCTCCTTGAGGCTGCCTTACAACGCATAGGACATCATGCCCGTATTTACGCCTCGTCAGATTCTTCTGGGTAGCTGGTTCGTTATTCTGGCCAGCCTCATGTTGGTTTTTCCGCTTGGATTGGTCCCCAGTCTGTTTGCCGGTCTGCTGGTCTTTGAACTGGCCAATATGCTGGAGCCTCGCCTGCAGGGGCTTATTTCCGGTGATCGTGCCCGTATCGTAGCGGTAGCCCTGCTGGTGACCCTGGTTGTCTGTGTACTGGCCGTGTTCTTTGCGGGCGCGATCAGTTTTGTACTGCATGAAGTCCGTAATCCGGGCAGTCTGATCGATAAATTCATGGCGCTCACCGAGCGTGCCCGTGGGCAACTCCCGATGGCGCTCGATAAATACCTGCCCGCCAGCGCCGAGGATTTTCGGCACTCGGTCAATGAGTGGCTCGGCGCTCACTTAGGTGAGCTGCAGACCATTGGCAAGGATGCCATACACACGTTTGTCACCCTCGTAATTGGCCTGATCCTGGGCGCTGCCGTTGCTTTGCAGCGCAAGCGCAGCAGAGCCCAGGAACGTCCGCTGTCCACCGCGCTGCTGGACCGTGTGGCGCTGCTGTCAGAGGCATTTCGCAACGTGGTATTTGCCCAGGTAAAGATCTCCTTTATCAATACCATTCTGACAGCCGTCTTTCTTGCGGGTGTGTTGCCGCTCTGTGGCATCCACTTGCCCCTGATCAAGACAATGATCGTAGCGACCTTCATTCTGGGGCTGCTGCCCGTGATCGGGAATTTGCTCTCTAATACCTTGATTCTAATCGTAGGGCTGTCGGTTTCGCTGTGGGTGGCAGTATCCGTAGGGTGCTATCTGGTCGCTATTCACAAGCTTGAGTATTTCCTCAATGCGCGCATTGTCGGAGGGCAAATTAAGGCCCGCTCCTGGGAATTACTCTTAGCCATGCTGGTTTTTGAATCGGCTTTCGGCCTACCAGGACTTGTGGCTGCGCCTATTTATTACGCCTATCTCAAAAGTGAGCTGACACGAGCAGATCTGGTGTAAATGAGTCATAGGATGTCATTGGTCGGCTACGGCAAATGACGTTGCGCTGGCCTCTTGTTATAGGTGCAGATGTACCCATATCAACAGGATGTCTCACAGCTAATGGGAGAGTCCTATGGCCAGTGGTTGGGCAAACGACGGGGCGGTTCAAGAGCAGATCGACAGCACCATTGAAGATGCTATCCAGCGCGCTCGAAGCCAGATGGCGCGTGGTGAAAGCCTGACGCATTGCGAAGAGTGCGATGCCGTCATTCCTGAGGCTCGCCGTCAGGCGGTAAAGGGGGTGCGCTTGTGCATCAACTGCCAGGCAGCCTGCGACAAGGAGCAGGCCCGGTTCAGCGGCTATAACCGACGCGGCAGTAAGGACAGCCAGCTACGTTGAGCGTGCTGCCTGTCCTCTGTGAGGCCTGCTCATTCCGTGCTTTTGAATAGATACAAGGCTGCATGATAGAGCAGGACGATCGTTTTTATGTCCTTGATGCGGCCTTGCTCAATCAGGCTTAGCGCTTCATCGAAGCGCATCTCCAGTACTTCGATATCTTCGCCTTCATCTTCTACACCACCACCCCGAGATTGACGGCGTTCAGGATCATATTCCGCCGTGAAGAATGACAGCTTTTCAGTGACCGAACCGGGCGTCGAGTAAGCCTCGAACAGCGGAGCAGGCTGTCTGATCTCATAGCCGGTTTCTTCAAGAACTTCAGCCTTGATCCGCTCCTCAGGCGAGTCCTGATCCAGCTTTCCGGCGGGTGTCTCTAATAGCATGCCATCGGTTACGCCATTGACGAAGGCAGGAAAGCGAAATTGCCGGGTGAGCACAACGGTCCGCTGCGCCCGGTTATAGAGGAGCACGGTAGTGCTGTCGCCTGCATCGTAGGTCTCTCGGGTCAGCTGTTGCCATTGGCCGTTACGGCGGCGGTAGTCGAAGGTGTTTGTCTTGAGTACGGAGAAGCCTTCGGAGAGCACTTCGCTCTTCACTATCCGGATGAAGTCAGCTTGATCAGTCATTTACATTTACCTCGCTAAAACCATTCGGACTCTCATTCATGGCAAACGTCAGTTGAAGGCGACCAGCTGTCCCAAGGCATTCTGCTGGATTGCTTTCAGGTGTGCCGAATGCCTCAGGTTTGTACCTGTTCCATTCAACCTGTTTTTGTAAAGGCCTCGGCATGCGGTACGATCATGAGCTTTCCGCCCACCGGCGGAGTGCTATTTCCCCTCGTTCATAGCCAAGGAACCACAGATGCAGAATTTCAAAGGTCGGACGCTGCGTGCCAAATCAGCTCTTGCAGCATTGGTTCTGGCCTGCGCTCCCTTTGCCCACGCCGATAGCAGTGTTGGCGGTTTCAATGCCAGCCAGCAGGATGCGATTGGCAAGATTGCCGCGGATTATCTGATCAAGCACCCTGAGGTGCTGGTTCAGGTCAGCCAGGCGTTGCAGCAGAAGCAACAGGAAGAGCAGATCAGTCAGCTGACCGTGGGTGCCGTAGCTTCCGCCGATGCCTTGCTCAACGATGCCAAGACGCCTGCCGTAGGGCCGAAGGATGCCAAGGTAGCGATCGTCGAGTTTTTCGATTACCAGTGCATCTATTGCTATCACATGTCCGAAACGGTCGAAGGGCTGATCAAGGCGAACCCCAACGTTCGCTTCATCTTCAAGGAATTTCCAGTCTTTGGTGCTCGCTGGCCTGCGTCCATCCTGGCGGCGGAAGCCGGTCAGTATGTGTATACCAAGAAGGGTGGTGAGGCTTACCTGAAATACCATAACGGTCTGTTTGCAACCGGCAAGAACGAGGGCAAGCTGACCGAGCAGGACGTGGAGAAGGCTCTGAAAGCCGTTGATCTGAAGCTGGCCGATGTCAAGGCTGACGCGAAGACGCTAGAGTCCCAGATCCAGGCCAACATGGACCTAGGCAGCAAGATGCAGATCCAGGGTACGCCTACGTTCGTAGTCATGCCGACCAAGGGCGCAACTGCAGACAACGTGACCGTTATTCCCGGCGCGACCGATACGGAAAACCTGCAGAAGGCCATCGACGCCGCCAGCAAGTAATTCCGTTTATCCAAGGCAGCGTTATCGTTCAGAAGCGGTAACGCTGCCTTGGGCCTTCCGCAAGACCTTGATCAAAACAGGAAATACCGCTGTGCCATGGGCAATACTTCTGCCGGCTCGCACCACAACAGCTGTCCATCCGCTTTGACTTGATAATTCTGCGGATCGACTTCGATGGTGGGTAAATAGCCGTTATGGATCAGGTCGGTTTTCTTCACCGTACGGCAGCCCTTTACGACGCCAATCTGCTTCTTGAGGCCTAACTGGGCAGGCACACCTGCGTCAAAGGCCGCCTGACTGATAAAGGTCAGACTCGTGGCATGACGCGAACCGGCGTAGCTTGCGAACATAGGTCGATAGTGAACCGGTTGTGGCGTAGGGATGGACGCGTTGGCGTCGCCCATGAGGCTCGCCGCAATGGCACCGCCTTTTAGGATCAATGAGGGTTTCACGCCAAAGAAGGCCGGGCGCCACAAGACCAGGTCCGCCCATTTACCCACTTCGATGGAGCCCACTTCATGGCTGACACCATGGGTGATGGCTGGGTTGATGGTGTACTTGGCAATATAGCGTTTGGCGCGGAAATTATCGTTGCCGGGGCCGTCTTCAGGCAAGGCGCCACGCTGCTTCTTCATCTTGTCGGCGGTTTGCCAGGTACGGGTTATGACCTCGCCTACCCGACCCATGGCCTGGCTGTCAGAACTGATCATTGAAAACGCGCCCAGGTCATGGAGGATATCCTCGGCGGCAATGGTCTCACGACGGATACGGCTCTCGGCGAAGGCTACGTCTTCAGCGATGCTTGGGTCGAGGTGATGGCAGACCATGAGCATGTCCAGGTGCTCATCAATGGTGTTCTTGGTAAACGGCCGGGTTGGATTGGTAGAGCTGGGCAGTACATTGGGGAAACCGCAGGCCTTGATGATATCCGGCGCGTGTCCACCACCTGCACCTTCGGTATGATAAGTGTGAATGGTGCGGTCTTTGAATGCGCCCAGGGTCGTCTCGACGAAGCCAGACTCATTCAGCGTATCGGTATGGATTGCAACCTGGATATCGTACTGGTCAGCCACTGCAAGGCAGTTGTCGATAGCTGCCGGTGTCGTGCCCCAGTCCTCATGCAACTTAAGGCCAATAGCACCAGCCTTGACCTGCTCTATTAGCGGTTCGGGGACGCTCACATTGCCTTTGCCGGTAAAACCGATATTCATGGGGAAGGCATCTGCCGCCTGCAGCATGCGCGCCATATGCCAAGGGCCGGGCGTTACGGTAGTCGCATTGGTTCCAGTGGCAGGGCCTGTGCCTCCGCCGATCATGGTAGTCACGCCACTCATGAGGGCCTCTTCGATCTGCTGCGGACAGATGAAGTGAATGTGACTATCGATGCCGCCTGCTGTGAGGATCATGCCTTCCCCAGCGATGACCTCTGTTGCGCCACCAATAGCAATCGTTACTCCCGGCTGGATGTCCGGGTTGCCTGCCTTGCCGATGGCTGCAATACGGCCATTCTTGAGGCCGACGTCCGCCTTCACAATTCCCCAGTGGTCAAGAATCAGCGCATTGGTGATCACTGTGTCAGCCACGTCGGCTGCGCAGCGCTGACTCTGGCCCATGCCGTCGCGGATGACCTTGCCGCCTCCGAATTTGACCTCTTCACCGTAAACGGTGTGATCATGCTCGACCTCAATCCACAGGTCCGTATCCGCCAGACGCACCTTGTCGCCCGTAGTGGGACCGAACATGTCGGCATAGGCTTGGCGTGAAATCTTCATATCACTCATCCTGATCGTGTAGGGAAGGGGGCGCAGCGCCGGTCCCGTTCTGTGTTTCGGGTGTGGGTTGGTAGGGGTATTACTGCCTTCAGGCGGCGCGCCTTGACCATCCTGGCAATGGGATGAAAGGTGCGAAGCAATACCCATCATCAAGACTGATGTTTATTGCATCGGAGCTGCGTGTTATAAATGGCCCATCACACGGCCAGCAAAGCCATACACGATACGGTCGCCTGCCAGCTCCACTAGCTCTATATCGCGTGACTGGCCCGGCTCGAAGCGTACCGCCGTACCTGCCGGAATGTTCAGGCGCATGCCACGGGCCTGCTCACGGTCAAAGGCGAGGGCATCGTTGGTTTCGAAGAAGTGATAGTGAGAGCCGACCTGGACAGGGCGATCCCCCGTGTTGGCTACCGTCAGGCTCAAGGTTCGACGACCGGCATTGAGTTCTATATCGCCGTCTTTGATCTGGTATTCGCCAGGGATCATGAGAGGCTCCTGAGCTGCTTGTAGTAAAGGGCGGTCGGGTGATAGGTACCGTCGGGGTTCGCGGCATAATCCGGGATTTCCCCGACACGCTGATATCCTAGGTATTGATAGAGCTGTTCGGCGCCTGAACCCGCCAGCGTATCGAGGTAGAGCAGGGTGCGCCCCATGTCCAATGCAGCGCTTTCCAGCGTGATCATCAGCCGATGTGCGATGCCGTGCCGCCGAGCGCCACGTAGTACCATCAACTTTTGTACTTCGGCGCGCTTGAGGCCATTGCGTTTGGTCGCTGGCGCCAGTTGCACGCTACCGGCCACCGTCCGGTCACCTAACAGCGCAACCCAGAGATGAAGGCTGCCATCCGCTATGTCCTGTTGAACGTTATCCAGATATGCGTCAACTTCGGCATCGCTCAGATCAGCCAGAAACCCGATCGAGGCGCCGCCTGCAACACAGTCACGCAAAAGGTCGCCTAAGCCCCGCCTGTAATGTTGAAATGCCTCTGCACCGACGCGTTCAAGGGTGACGTCAACCATGATGGGACTCCAGTTTGAGTTGCATGAATGTAAGGTCCAGCCACCGATCGAACTTGCGGCCCACTTCCGGCATCTGGCCGGTCGTTACGAAACCCAGTCGCTCATGCAGGCGGATCGACGCGGTATTACCGCTCTCTATAGCCGCTACCATCATGTGTAGATTGGCGTTGCGGGCATATTCGATCAGGGCCTTCATCAGCATGGGGCCGATGCCCTGGCCCCGTTGATCGCTGCGAACGTATACCGAATGCTCGACGGTATGACGGAAACCCTCAATGGTTCGCCAGGTGCCATAACTGGCATAGCCGACTACCTCACCGGCAGCATCACGGGCAACCAGTACGGGAAACCCCTGAGCTGTACGGTCTGCCAGCCAGGTACGGCGGTTGGCTAGATCAACCAGGGTCTCGTTCCAGATCGCCGTGGTGTTTTCCACGGCGTCGTTGTAGATGGCCAGAATGCCAGGCAGATCGGATTCGTGGGCAGGAGCGATAGAGCACGTCATAACAGCCTCAGGCAATCGGTTGGTGTACGGTTACAAGCTTGGTCCCATCGGGAAAGGTAGCCTCTACCTGGATGTCTGGAATCATTTCCGGAACCCCTTCCATGACCTGTTCGCGGGTAAGCAACGTGGTGCCGTAGTGCATCAGCTCGGCTACCGTCTGGCCGTCCCGGACGCCTTCGAGCAGGGCGGCCGATATGAAAGCCATGGCCTCGGGATAATTGAGCTTGAGGCCCCTGGCCAGACGCCGCTCAGCCACAAGACCGGCAGTGAAAATCAATAGCTTGTCTTTTTCGCGAGGTGTCAAATCCATCAGGTGCTCCAGATACGGGGAGGGACGGCGCGGCGGCCCAGCAGGGCAGGGCGTAACAGCGTCCAGAGGTCAATCAGCCAGGCACGTGCCGCCAACGCTTCATAGGCAAGGCAACGAGCTATCAGCAGGCCAGGGAGTTGTGAAAGATCGCCACGGCCCTCGCACGGCAGGGCGCGGCAGGCCTGTAGCAGGGACTCGTTAATATCGCCGGTCACGATCAGCGTGGCGAAGACAGGATATCCGGCGAGCCCAATAGGCGACTCCAGTAAACGGTCGCCTCCGGCAATGCGCTGACGCTCATGCCATAGCGGATGGCCGTCGCGGTAGATATCCAGATGAGACTGGAAGTGTCCTGTAGCAAAGCGCTCTTGGCTGGCGGGGCGACCCAGGGCAACCATGTCCCAGTAAAAAAGGCGGGCGTCACCTTCAAGATTGATACGGGTAGCCAGCTCGGCCTGCGCACCCGAGAAGACAATGGTTTCTTGAGGTAGCCACTCCAGCGTGGCGCCGGGCTCGACGGCGAGTGTGAGACACTGATGAGCCGGGCCTGTCGCGCGATACCACTTGGCGGCACCCGGACTGGTCAGTTGCGCCCAGGCCTGCTCACCGACACGAGCATTGATTGCCAGGCGATCTCCGCCGGCAATACCACCAGGTGGGTGAACAATGATGTGCTGGCACACCTCCGGTCCCTCCGCGTGCAAATGCTTCTGCACCCGCAGCGGACCGGCATGCCGCCGCATGACCGGACGAGTCCAGTCACCCTGGCGTGCATAGGCCAATTCCAGCTCGGCCTGCCAGGCAGGGGTAAACAGGGCGGATGTAATTGGTGCGTTCATCGGTTCTTATCTGTTTTGGTTTACCGTCAGCATCATTACGCTGAACTAACGGGATCATGGCATGCCGCCTGGGTGCTCTGGCAAGCGGTTTTCAAATGGCGACCAGACCGCGTACGCCGTCGGCCTCCATCTGTGTACCCTGGCCGCGCTGGATGATTTCCCCACGAGACATCACAAGATAGTGATCGGCCAATTCGGCGGCAAAATCATAGAATTGCTCCACCAGCAGGATGGCCATGTCGCCCTTGGCCGCCAAACGCTTGATGACTGTACCGATTTCCTTGATGACCGAGGGCTGAATGCCTTCAGTGGGCTCATCAAGAATCAGCAGGCGCGGTTGGCTGGCCAGGGCGCGGCCAATGGCGAGCTGTTGCTGCTGACCGCCAGACAGATCCCCCCCTCGGCGATGCTTCATCTGCTTGAGAACAGGGAACAGCTCATAGATAAAGTCAGGGACTTCCTTGGCTTGTCCGACCGGAAAGCGAGACAGGCCCATCAGCAGGTTTTCCTCTACGGTTAGCCGAGGAAAGATCTCACGGCCCTGCGGTACATAGGCAATACCGGCATGCACCCGCTGGTGCGGCTTGAGCGTGGTAATTGCATTGTCTTCCCAGAGCACACTTCCCTGTTTCGAGGGTATAAGACCCATCAGGCACTTGAGCAGCGTCGTCTTGCCAACGCCGTTTCGGCCCAGCAGACACGTGACTTCGCCAATTCTTGCCTCAAAGGACAGGCCGCGCAGGATGTGGCTACCACCGTAATACTGATGAAGTTCGTTAACCTGAAGCATCGTTGTTCCTTATGGACGCATGAGCGAGAGGGGCGATTACCTACTCATCAATTGCCAGCTGCACAGCATTGCTGGGCTTGATCCACGCTACGGGGCGCTTTCATCGACCTAGATAGACCTCAATGACCTGCTCATTGGCCTGTACTTCGACAAGCGAGCCCTCTGCCAGAACATGCCCTTGGTGCAGCACGGTGACATGGTCAGCGATGGTGTCGACAAAGCCCATGTCATGCTCCACCACCATGAGCGAATGCTTGCGAGCCAGCGACTTGAACAGTTCCGCCGTAAACTCGGTTTCGGCATCTGTCATGCCGGCTACCGGTTCGTCCAGCAGGAGTAACTGGGGCTCCTGCGTCAGTAGCATGCCGATTTCCAGGAATTGTTTCTGTCCATGGGAGAGCAACCCGGCCGGTCGATGACGCGATTCGCTCAGGCGGATCGTGGTCAGGATGTCCTCGAGTCGCTCCTTCTGCTCACCACTAAGCGTTGCTCGCAAGCTGGCCCAGACAGACTTGTCGGCCTTTTGGGCCAACTCCAGGTTTTCATACACGGTAAGCGCTTCGAATACCGTAGGCTTCTGAAACTTCCGACCGATGCCTGCCTGAGCGATTTGCACCTCGCTCATCTGTGTCAGGTCCAGGGTTTCGCCAAAGTAGGCCTTGCCAGTATCGGGGCGGGTCTTGCCGGTGATGACGTCCATCAGGGTCGTCTTGCCGGCACCATTGGGCCCGATAATGCAGCGCAGCTCACCGACGCCGATGTAAAGCGTCAGGTCATTTAGCGCCTTGAATCCATCGAAGCTGACACTGATGTCCTCCAGCGTAAGAATAGTGCCGTGACGTGTGTCGAGACCGCCTGTGACGCGGTGGCCAAGACCGCTCGATTCGCTGCCTAGGGAGGCATCGAGCAGCTCAGGTACAGGAGCGGCTTTCATAGGCCTTTATCCTTACGGATCAGTCCGATCACGCCCTTGGGAAGATAGAGGGTTACTACGATGAACAGCAGGCCCAGAAAGAACTGCCAGTACTCGGGAAAGGCAACGGTGAACCAGCTCTTGGCGCCATTGACGATGCCCGCACCAATGATCGGGCCAATCAGCGTACCGCGGCCGCCCAGTGCCACCCAGATGGCAGCCTCGATGGAGTTGGTCGGAGCCATTTCGCTCGGGTTGATGATGCCCACCTGAGGTACGTACAGCGCACCCGCCAGACCACAAAGCACCGCCGACAGCGTCCAGACGAACAGTTTGAAGCCGCGTGGATCGTAGCCGCAGAACATGACGCGGTTCTCCGCATCGCGGATGGCGGTAAGAATGCGGCCGAATTTACTGCGCGCGAGTTGCCAGCCCAGGAGCAGACTGCCTACAAGCAGGGCGACTGTCAGCAGGAAAAGCATGGCACGCATGCCCGGTGAGGCGATCGGGAAGCCGAGCAGGGTAGTGAAGCCGGTGAACCCATTGTTACCGCCAAAACCGGTCTCGTTGCGAAAAAACAGCAGCATGCCGGCAAAGGTCAACGCCTGGGTCATGATCGAAAAGTAAACACCTTTGATGCGTGAGCGAAAGGCAAAAAAACCAAACACAAAGGCAAGCACACCAGGTGCAAGCACGACCAGGCACAGCGCCCACAAGAAGTGCTGCGTACCCGCCCAGAACCAGGGGATTTCCGTCCAGGACAGAAACGACATGAAGGCCGGGACGCCTTCTCCGGCAGACTGGCGTACCAGGTACATGCCCATCGCGTAGCCGCCCAGGGCGAAGAACAGGCCGTGGCCGAGCGACAGCAGTCCGGCGTATCCCCAGACCAGGTCCAGGGCAAGCGCCACGATGGCATAGCAGAGAATCTTGCCTACCAGTGTCAGGGTATAAGCCGACACCTGTAATGGGTTGTCGGCCGGTAGCAAGGAGAGAAACGGCAAGGCGAGCAGGCCAACCAGGGCTAATCCGCCAAGGGCCAGGGTCCAACGCGGGCCAGCTTTTTGCACAAGCGTAATGGTCAGGGGCTGGTTCAATCGATAACCCTCCCTTTGAGAGCGAAGAGTCCTTGCGGGCGCTTCTGGATAAACAGGATGATCAGCGCAAGGATTAAAATCTTGCCCAGTACTGCGCCGATCTGTGGTTCGAGAATCTTGTTGGCAATGCCCAGGCCGAACGCAGCCATGACGCTTCCAGCCAGCTGGCCAACCCCGCCAAGCACCACGACCAGAAAGGAGTCGATGATGTAGCCCTGACCCAGGTCAGGTCCGACGTTGCCAACCTGCGACAGCGCCACGCCACCCAGGCCGGCAATACCCGAGCCCAGGCCAAACGCCAGCATGTCGATGCGCCCGGTCGGCACGCCGCAGCAGGCTGCCATGTTGCGGTTCTGCGTCACGGCGCGGATATTCAAGCCTAGCCGGGTCATATTGAGCAGACTCCAGGTGAGAACCAGAACCGCAATTACAAAACCAATGATGATCAGCCGGTTATATGGCAGCAGCAGATTCGGCAAGACCTGGATGCCGCCCGAGAGCCATGCCGGATTTGCCACTTCCACGTTTTGGGCCCCGAACACGACGCGCACCAGCTGGATCAGCATCAGGCTGATGCCCCAGGTAGCCAGCAGGGTTTCAAGCGGGCGGCCGTACAGATGGCGGATCACGGTACGTTCCAGCGCCATGCCAATGACCGCCGTGATAAGAAATGCCACAGGCAGAGCCAGCAGTGGATAAAACGCGAGCCAATCGGGCGCCAGACGCTGGAACAGCAGTTGAACCACGTACGTGGAGTAGGCGCCTAGCATCAGCATCTCGCCATGGGCCATATTGATCACACCCAGCAGGCCGTACGTGATGGCAAGGCCCAAGGCTGCCAATAGCAGAATCGAGCCCAGGGAAAGGCCGGTAAAGGCCTGTCCAAGCAGATCACCGATCAGCAGGCGACGTTCCACCTGTTTCAGACTGGTTGCTGCGGCCTTGCGTACATGGGCGTCGGTCTCGTTGGCGGAATTGGTCAGCGCCTGCAGGCGCGTGCGTGCCTGGGGCTCACCGGTGTCGCCCAGCAGGCGCACCGCAGCCAAACGCACGGCAGGATCAGGATCGTTCAACTGTAGGTTGGCCAGGGCAAGACTCAACGCCTGTTTGACGTTTTCATCTGCCTCGATATGCAGGCGCTGTTCGAGCAGCGTACGCTGTTCTGGCTTGGCTTCCTGCCGTAATGCCTGTGCGGCGTGCAGACGTGCCGAAGCATCGTTGGACAGGAGCTGGTGGCTCGCCAGGGCATTACTGATCAAGACCCGGAGCCGGTTGTTCAAGCGGAAGCTTTTCGGCGTGCCGACAGGCGCTACTGTAGAGTCACCTTCTGCGGCATGCAGTGTATTGCCGTCCTTGTAGAACACGTGCTTTTCATCGTCGATGACTACGGTGTTGTCCTGCAGGGCTTGTAGAAAAGGTAAGCGGTCAGGGCTGGGCTCAGCCGACCAGGCTTGTAGTAGCTTAATCTGTTCGGCGCTGCTGGCGGCGGCGAAGTCACTGGCCGGGCCGGCGCAGGCCAAGCCGGTAGCGCTCAGCAGCAAGGCAGTCAATAAAAAGGAAACCAGGCGCATGTTTTCTCTCGTGTGTGCAGGGGCTGCACCCTCGGGCGCTTCGTGGCGAAGCAGACACTGGCAAGCGAAAGGCTCCCCAATGCCCGCGACGCGTTATCAACTCATGCGTTAAAACGTACCCTTGACTGGATGATCCGGCTTCTTATCATTGCCGGTGATATAAGGGCTCCAGGGCTGTGCGCGGATGGGACCTTCAGTCTGCCAGACCACACTGAACTGACCGTCATCCTGGATCTCGCCGATCATGACCGGCTTATGGAGGTGATGATTGGTCTTGTCCATGGTCAGGGTATAACCCGAAGGCGCCTGGAAGCGTTGATCCGCCAGCGCATCACGCACCTTGTCCACATCGGTCGATTTGGCCTTCTCGACGGCCTGCGCCCACATGTGGATACCGACGTAGGTCGCTTCCATCGGGTCATTGGTGACAGCTGTAGCGGCGTTGGGAAGGTTATGGGCCTTGGCATAGGCCTTCCAGTCGGATACGAATTTCTCGTTGACCGGACTTTCGACGGACTGAAAGTAGTTCCAGGCTGCCAGATGACCGACCAGTGGCGCCGTATCAATACCACGCAGCTCTTCTTCACCCACCGAGAAAGCCACTACCGGTACGTCTGTTGCCTTCAACCCCTGGTTGGCCAGTTCCTTGTAAAAGGGCACGTTGGAATCGCCGTTGATGGTCGAGACCACAGCGGTCTTGCCGCCGGCAGAGAATTTTTTGATATTGGCAACGATGGTCTGATAGTCACTATGACCAAAGGGGGTATAGACCTCTTCGATATTTTTGTCGTCTACGCCCTTGCTATGCAGGAAGGCGCGGAGGATCTTGTTCGTGGTACGAGGATAGACGTAATCGGTGCCCAGCAGGAAAAAGCGCTTGGCGGCACCACCATCCTCGCTCATCAGGTATTCCACTGCCGGAATGGCCTGCTGATTGGGCGCTGCGCCGGTATAGAACACGTTGGGCGACATTTCCTCGCCCTCATACTGAACGGGGTAGAACAACATGCCGTTCAGCTCTTCAAAAACCGGTAATACGGATTTGCGAGAGACGGAGGTCCAGCAGCCAAATACCACGGCTACCTTGTCCTGAGTCAGTAGTTGGCGTGCTTTTTCTGCAAACAATGGCCAGTTGGAAGCAGGGTCAACCACCACCGGCTCAAGCTTTTTACCGTTTACGCCGCCCTTGGCATTGATTTCATCGATGGTCATCAGCGCCATGTCTTTGAGCGATGTTTCGGAGATCGCCATGGTGCCGGACAGGGAGTGCAGAATACCGACCTTAATGGTGTCGGCGGCGTGCGCAGCGCTGAAAGGGAAAAGTCCGCTGAACAGCAGGGCGCTAGCGGCCAAAGTTGTCTTGAGTAGGGGACGGCGCTTCATGCATGGCTCCTGGATGATCGTGCTCGATTGTGGGTAAGCCTTTTCGGCTTTAATCGATGCATTTCACTATCCATGCCAAACTGCCACAGCCTTTGATTTGACTAAGCTCTCATACTCAAACGCTGGCGGCGTAGTAGACGTGGTGCCTTCTTTTGGTGCTCTGGATAAATACGAAAAACCAGGCGGCCCTTTTTTGGGGCGCCTGGCTTGGGCCGTTATTTGAATAAATTATAAGCAGCCTATTGGACGAGTCAGGCAGCTACATGGTGAAGAAGTCACGTAGCTGCCACCTTACTTCTTTGTTTCGCCTCGCTCACGTTCGCCAGCCCAGAACTGCACAAGGTCACGCAATTGAGACAACTCCACAGGCTTGGCCATATGACCATCCATTCCGGCTTCCTGGGCGCGCTCCTTGTGTTCGGAAAGGATATGCGCCGTCAGCGCCACAATGGGTGTTCGTGGGCGGTTCTCGCGCGCCTCCCACGCACGCATGCGTTCGGTTGCCGTAAAGCCGTCCATTTCCGGCATCTCGCAGTCCATCAATACGAGGTCATACTGGGTCTGTTGCATGGCTGCCAGGGCTTCGAGGCCATTTGTGGCTGTATCCGGCTCGATGTTGATCTTTTTCAACATGCCGCGAATAACCTTGGTTGAGATGATGTTGTCCTCGGCAACCAGAACCTTGAGGTCGTTTGGCAGAGGCGCCGACTGGGTCTCTCGAGGCGTCTCGCCCAGCGGCTGGCTGCGTCGGGAGAGTTCATCGGCCAGTGTGGCCTTCAGCGTGTAGCCTGCTACAGGCTTGGTCAGGACACGCTTGATACCCGCGTTGCGTGCAATGATCTTGCTGGGCGCGTTAGTGATACCGGTCAGCATGATCAGTAGCAGATCATGGCTCAGGTTGGGATCTTCGTTGATCCGTGCGGCCAGTTGCATGCCGGTCATGCCTGGCATCTCCTGATCCAGCAGCACGACATCGAAATATTCTTGCAGGTTCGCCTTGGTACGCAGGAGTGCCAGGGCTTCCCGCCCGGAAGCCGCCAGGGTGACGTTCATGCCCCAGGCACTGCATTGCAGCTGGAGAACCTTGCGGCAGGTTTCGTTATCGTCGACCACCAGCAGGCGGACGCCATGCAGGGGCCGGTCGAGATCAGCGCCGGGATTATCCAGAAGGCCTTGTGGAACGGGAAGGGTAAGCCAGACGGTCGAGCCAGCTTCAGCGCCGCTTTCAATACCCAGCTCACCCTTCATCAGCATGATCAGACGTTGCGTGATGGCAAGACCTCGATGAGCACCCGACACACCAGCTGCCAGAAATTCCCGGCTGTCCAACGTGCTGGAAACTAGTCGGTTGCGGGCCTCAGGCTCCAGGGGCGTACCGCTGTCCTGAACGGCGATACGCAGGCGAGGGTTTGGCGTTCCCTGACCTTCCAGAGCCACCACCAGCAGGATCTCGCCTATTTCAGTCCGCTGGAAGGCATTATCCAGCAGGCTTAGCAACACCTGGCGCAGACGCGTCGGGTCACCCGTCATCATGCGCGGCACCTGGGGCTGGATAAAGCTGATCAGTTCAACCTGTCGATGCTCGGCCTTGGCTCTGAAAATATCAAGGCTGTCCTCGATCAACGCATTGAAGTCGAATTGGACATCTTCCAGTTCGATCTGGCCAGACTCGAGCCTTGATATATCCAGAATTTCATTGATCAGGCTAAGCAGCTCATTACCTGCGCTGTGAATGGTCTGGACATAATCCCGCTGCTTGGGTGACATAGCGGTGCCTAAAAGCAGCTCGGTCATGCCCAATACACCGTTCATAGGGGTGCGTATTTCGTGGCTCATGCGTGCCAGGAAGTCTGCCTTGCCTTTGATTTCAGCCGTGTTGGCGGCTTGGTCACGGCTCATCAGGAAGTGCTTTTCAAGCAGATAACGCTGGCGCTCTCCTACGGCCACCGTAAACAGAAAGCCGGTAATCACGCTGACCATGACCAGTGCGCGTCCCAGCCATTCTGGTGAGGACCAGTAACCCATCATGCGGGGCAGGGCCAAACCACCCGCAATGATGGCCAGCAGATAGGCCAGTGCCAGCCAGCGTGCGGGCTTGAAGCCCTGTTGCCAGTATTTGACACTGATGGCGAAAAGGGTGAAAACGCTTAGGCCGATGAGGCTGTAAAGCACCTCGCCGATGTATACGTCCTTGGTCAGAATCAGGAACGCGGCCGCCAGTACAAGCGCGATGAACTCGACATAAAGCACCAGCTGCACGCGTAATGGCAGCTGCTGGCCGTTAAAGAAGGCGCTGGTAAAATAGAGCGCACACGCCATCGTTGCCAGGGTAGAGAGATCCATCAGCAACGGCGTCAGGTAGAGCTTTTCGACCAGAATCATGCTGGCCAGGCCGAAGATGTTAAAGGCGGCCACCATCTGCAGGCCGAGCAGAATGGTCAGGGCAATACCGGTACTGCTGCGCCGGTAGAAGAGCTGCATCATGTTGAAGATCATGAGCATGCACAGGCAGCCCAGCAGCGTGCCGAACATCAGTAGCCGGAAGGCGATGGTGATCTCGGCATTGGGCGCAATCTTTAGAAAGGCACGAATCGGACTTCGGCTTTCCATGCGGACAAAAACGTCCAGCGGGCCGGCGGTACTCGGCAGGGTAAACAGAAAGTCGCGGCTGGGCTGCTCACGGTAGTTACCGGGGCGTGCGATGCCGGTTCGATTGAGGGACAGGGTCCTGCCATCACTCAGGGCATAAAAATCGATATATGCCACGTTTGGTGCAATGGCCCGTAGAACGCGTGAGGCATCCGAGGCGGGCAGGCGGGTGTAAAGCCAGATTGCTCCCTCATCAGCGGGGCGATGGGTTTCCTGGCCTGGGAGCGATCTGAACTCAGAAAGCCGCTCACGCACATCGCTCAGCTGCAGGCTACCCTCTGGATCATCCAGGCGTGACCATGCCGCCATTTCGTCGGCAGCCACAGGAAACGAGGCATACAGGAAAGCCAGCACAACGCTGGCAAGCAAACAGATGGCGGTCCTGAGCCGGCGCACGAAAATTCCCTTCGTAAGTTGAATTCAGAGTATAGCGAGCCGACCAGCAGGGATAAATGCTGCCGGACATCTTCGTGACGTCCGGCAGTGGTATTAGCTGCGTTCGCGAGCTATCGCACGATAACCGATGTCGTTGCGGTAGAAGCAGCCGTTCCAGTTGATCTGTCTGGCTAGGGCATAGGCATTCTGCTGTGCCTGAGCCACGGAGTCACCTAGTGCCGTGGCGCACAGGACGCGGCCACCACTGGTCACGACCTGATCTTGGGCTAATGCTGTGCCAGCATGAAAGACCTTGCCGTCGGCAGTGACTGCCTGTTCCAGGCCGGAAATGACGTCTCCCTTGGCATAATCTCCAGGGTAGCCATCTGCTGCCAGTACGACACCCAGGCTGGGTCGAGGATCCCACTGGGCATCAGCCGTATCCAGCTGCTCAGCCAGCGCTGCTTCGACCAGTGCTACCAGACTGGATTGCAGGCGCAGCATGATCGGCTGCGTTTCAGGATCGCCAAAGCGGCAGTTGAACTCGATGACCTTGGGAGCGCCGTTCTTGTCGATCATCAGGCCAGCGTACAAAAAACCGGTATAGACATGACCTTCAGCAGCCATACCTTGTACGGTGGGATAGATCACTTCCTTCATGATGCGCTGGTGAATATCAGCCGTGACCACCGGAGCAGGTGAGTACGCACCCATGCCGCCGGTATTTGGGCCAGTGTCCGCATCGCCTACCCGCTTGTGATCCTGACTGGTCGCCATGGGCAGTACATTATGGCCGTCGACCATGACGATAAAGCTGGCCTCTTCGCCCTCCAGGAACTCCTCGATAACAACACGAGCACCCGCATCGCCAAAGGCATTGCCTGACAGCATGTCACGTACGGCAGCCTCAGCTTCTTCAAGCGTCATGGCGACGATCACACCTTTGCCTGCAGCAAGGCCGTCGGCCTTGACTACGATAGGTGCGCCCTTTTCACGCAGGTAGGCAAGGGCAGGCTCAATTTCAGTAAAGTTCTGGTATGCCGCTGTAGGAATCTGGTGGCGGGCCAGGAAATCCTTGGTGAAGGCCTTGGATCCTTCCAGCTGGGCAGCGCCTGCCGTAGGGCCGAAGCACTTCAGGCCACGTGAGTGAAACAGGTCTACGACGCCTTTTACCAGAGGGGCTTCTGGTCCGACGATTGTCAGGGCAACGTTTTTTTCGGCAAAGTCCGCCAGTTGCTCTAGGGCCAGAACATCAATAGCGACGTTTTCACATTTATCTTCGATGGCCGTACCCGCATTACCCGGCGCAACGAATACCTTTTCAACGCGAGGATCCTGTGCCGCCTTCCAGGCCAGCGCGTGTTCTCGTCCGCCGCTGCCAATGATCAATACATTCATGTTCGCTCCTTCTAGGGCTCATGCCGGCCAGGGCATGAGCCCGCAGTGATGCAAGATGTCCAGAGCCTCTCGTCTGCGCAGTGGCAGATCAAGGCTCCGGACAATACGGCAAAGCCGGTTTGATTAGTGACGGAAATGACGCATGCCGGTAAAGACCATGGCCATGCCTGCTTCATCGGCAGCCGCAATGACTTCCGCGTCACGCATCGAGCCGCCGGGTTGAATCACGGCGGTAATGCCGGCCTTGGCAGCATTGTCGATGCCGTCACGGAAGGGGAAGAAGGCATCGGATGCCATGACGGCTCCTTGTACGGCCAGTCCGGCATGTTCTGCCTTGATGGCAGCGATGCGGGCAGAGTTGACACGGCTCATCTGGCCAGCTCCTACGCCTACGGTCTGACGATGCTTGGCATAAACGATGGCGTTGGACTTCACAAATTTGGCGACTTTCCAGGCGAACAGCAGGTCTTGGATTTCCTGCTCACTGGGCGCGCGCTGAGTAACGATTTTGAGATCGGCCTGAGTGATCATACCGATGTCGCGGCTCTGTACCAGCAGGCCACCGTTTACTCGCTTGAAGTCCCAGCCGCCCACGCGATCGGTGCTCCATTCGCCGCATTCCAGCAGTCGAACATTGGCTTTGGCTGCGACGATCTCGCGAGCGGCAGCTGATACCTTGGGTGCAATGATGACTTCGACGAACTGGCGCTCGACAATCGCCTTGGCCGTTTCGCCATCCAGCTCGCGGTTGAAAGCGATGATGCCGCCAAAGGCAGACTCGCTATCAGTGGCATATGCCAGGTCATAGGCCTTGCGAATGCCGCCATCCTCTTCGGAGGCTACCGCAACGCCACAGGGATTGGCATGTTTGACGATAACGCAGGCTGGAGCATCAAAGCTCTTTACGCACTCCAGGGCTGCATCGGTGTCAGCCACGTTATTGAAAGAAAGCTCCTTGCCTTGAAGCTGGGTCGCCGTGGCGACACTCGCCTCCTGGGGCTTGCCTTCTACATAGAAAGCAGCGCTCTGATGCGGATTTTCGCCGTAGCGCATCTCTTGCGCCTTGATGAACTGGGTATTGAAGGTACGGGGAAAGCTGCCGCGGCCCTGGGTGGATAATACTTCAGCCGTCTGGTCAATCGTGCCCAGGTAATTGGCAATCATGCCGTCATAGGCTGATGTATGTTCGAAGGCCTTCAGGGCCAGATCGAAACGCTGAGCATAGGTCATGCCGCCATGCTTGAGGCTTTCGATGACCTGAGCGTAATCGCCGGCATTGACGACGATAGCAACGTCCTTATGATTTTTCGCGGCTGAGCGAACCATGGTCGGACCGCCAATATCGATATTCTCGATGGCAGTCGGCAGGTCGCAGTCTGGCTTGGCTACAGTTGCCTCAAAGGGATAGAGGTTAACGGCTACCAGATCAATCGGCTGGATGCCGTGCTGACCCATGACGCCATCATCCGTACCGCGGCGACCCAGGATGCCACCATGAATCTTGGGATGCAGCGTCTTGACGCGACCGTCCATCATTTCTGGAAATCCGGTGTAATCCGCCACCTCCACTGCCGGGACATTATTGTCGCGCAGCAATTTATAGGTGCCGCCAGTCGAAAGAATCTCGACACCTAATGCTGCAAGCTCTCGGGCAAAATCAACGACGCCAGTCTTGTCGGAGACGCTGATCAGCGCACGGCGAACGGGAAGGCGGGCGGTTTGGTCTGTCATCACAAAGTCCATCGGTCAGGCGAGAGGAAGGGCTGTCCAGAACCGGACCTTGCTCGACCGGCTCTGGACATCATGAGAATCAGAGCAGATCGTATTGCTTGAGCTTTTTGCGCAGGGTGCCGCGATTCAAGCCGAGCATCTCAGACGCCTTGGTCTGATTGCCCTTGACGTAATTCATTACGCTTTCCAGTAAGGGGGCTTCGACTTCACACAACACCATGTTGTAGACATCGGTAACCGGCTGGCCGTCCAGGTGAGCGAAATAGTTGCGAAGCGCCTTTTCAACGCTGTCTCGCAGGGTCTGGCCTTCCTGCAGCGGTGCCGTCAGGTGCTGCTTCAGATTGGCATTGTCGCTCACAGGCGTGATTCCAGTCATAGAGTTATCGGTCAACGAAGTCATGCCACTTCCTTCCCATCAGATGGGCACTGCGCGAAAAAGGCGCAAATGCTGGCGTGTTGTGCGTCCATATCTTGGAGACGGTTGAACTGAGCGCGAAAGTCCTGGGCGCCAGGAAGAGCTGAAAGATACCAGCCTACGTGCTTGCGAGCGATCCGTACGCCCATTTCGGGGCCGTAGAAACCATGCAACTCGGACAAATGGCCCAGCAGGATCTGTTCCACTTCGCCAAGGGTCGGTGCCGGCAGATGCTGGCCTGTACGCAGGTAATGATCGATCTCTCGGAAGATCCAGGGTCTCCCTTGCGCCGCACGGCCAATCAACAGGGCATCGGCACCGGTATGGTCCAGCACGTAGCGAGCCTTTTCCGGTGAGTCGATGTCACCGTTGGCAAAAATCGGAATGGAAACCGCCTGCTTGATTTCAGCGATGGTGTCGTATTCCGCTGTCCCGGTATACAGATCGGCCCGAGTCCGTCCGTGCACAGAGAGTGCCGCAATACCGGCCTGCTCTGCAATGCGGGCAATCGTCACGCCATTGCGGTGTTCACGGTCCCAACCTGTACGGATCTTGAGCGTGACGGGCACGTCAACGGCGGCTACGACGGCATCCAGGATATCGGCTACCAGCGCTTCATCTTTCATCAGCGCCGAACCGGCTGCCTTGTTGCAGACCTTTTTAGCCGGGCAACCCATATTGATGTCGATGATCTGTGCACCCAGCTCGACATTGCGCTGTGCCGCTTCAGCCAGCATGGCTGGATCGCCGCCGGCAATCTGCACCGAGCGCGGCTCGGCCTCACCGTCGTGAATCAGGCGTAGCCGTGACTTGCGGCTGTTATACAGACGAACGTCGCTAGTTACCATTTCCGATACGACCAGACCTGCACCAAGCTGACGACACAGCTGGCGGAATGGGCGATCAGTCACCCCGGCCATTGGCGCGAGGATCAGTGGGTTGGGCAATGTATATGGGCCGATGCGTACCATCGACATGAGTTTCCCTGGCCGAAATTACCTTATCCAATAGCAACTGCAGGCGCTTTGGAGGTACGGGTGTACTGGAAAAGGGTCGGCAATGATACCCGCTCGCCGTGTCCGGATAAAGGCTGAATTGAACAAAAACTGAACAGTTCAGCCTGGCCCGGACACCTTTGCCATATTGGAGTGTTTTTTACTCGGGCGAATGAAAGCTGAGGCTGTAATTTACAGCTCGGCTGCCTGGGTCAAGAATGTCCAGCGAGATATGGATAGGTGTCTGCGGTGGCATCTCGGTCTGTCCTTTCAATTCGCCGCCCAGGTATTCCCACGGCTTGAACCGACGGCTGGCAATGAGCTGCCCATTCAGGTCGGCAAAGCGCAGTTCCAGAAGCGGGAAGGGCTGTGAGAACGTTGCCCGGTTATACAGGATCGCATCGACCTGTAGCGCGCCTGAAAACTCTGGGTGACTGCGCACAACCAGGTTGCTGCTACGGATCTGTTTTACATCGACCTTGGACGGAACCTTGCAGTCCGCCCACGCGCAGAACTGAACAAACCAGGGACGATACTGGTCTTGACGCGCCAGCTCGTCGAAATGAAAGCCAACGTACTGAGCAAACAGACCAAACAGGGCAACCAGATTCAACAGCACCCAGCCGAGCCGCTTGGCCCACTGCTTCTTCGGCGGTTGCCAGTCGAGCTGCAATGGCTCGTCATGAAGGTCGAGCAACGTGTCGTTACGCAGAGCGGGCTCGGCACGTACAGGCGTGGCTTCCCGGTCAGAGGGCGCCGTGTCGCCCACATGAGGTTCGGCCGCTTCGATCGGCTGATCGTGATTGTCCTTTTCGTCAGCCCTCAGGGATGACTCAAGCTCGGGCTCGTCTGCCTCATGCGAGGCATGTAGCCCTAGCGAGGGCTCTTCATGAGCATGATCTTCCTCGATGGTGTCGAGCGTTAAGGTCGGTTCCTGGCGCTGCTCGTTGTCAGATTCTGCACTTTCCTCGCGCAGCAGTGCCTCAGCCCAGCTTTCATCATAAGCCGGTGTGGTTTTCGAGGCGGGTTTCTGCTGCCCAAATGTTGGCAGGGGAGGAAGGCGTTGCGCCGACTCCATGGCGTCCAACTTGGCCAGCTCTTCGTCCAGGTCAAGCCCGTCCAAATCCAGATCATCATGGATCAATAAAGTGTCCGAAGGGTACTTGGGCAGTGCTTCGGCGGCATCTGAAACATGGCTGATAGACTGGGGCTGCGTCGAAGGTGACTGAGCCATAGGGGGCGCAGGCTGAATGACGACGGCTGTCGACTCGATGACGGGCTTGAGCGGTGTCGGCAATCCTTCGAGATGCTGAGTGGCATCGAAGATTTCAAGGCAGGCGCCGCAACGCACGTTGCCTTGGGCAATCGCCAAATGCTCCTGCTTGACTCGAAAGCGAGTACTGCAATGCGGGCATTGAGTGACGTAGGTTTCAGTCATTATGGCGATCTGGTCTGGTCCTGCGGAAAAGCCGGCTAGTTTACTCTAACGCTCAAGGCTGAAAAGTGGCTCGTTGAAGCCACTTTTTGCCGCACGTCGTTCATCTTAGCGTTTTATGCCCGTAATTCTGATCCAGCCTTCGCGCTCGGCCGTAGGATCCAGCTCGAAATCGGCACTGTAGGCGGCGCGTACCTCTTCCGCCTGCTCCGCCAGAATGCCGGACAAGGCCAGTCGGCCGCCCGATTTTACCAGGCGGCTCAATTGTGGCGCGAGGCTTACAAGCGGGCCGGCCAGGATATTGGCAACAACGACATCAGCCGGTTCGTCCGGCATGTCGGCTGGCAGGTAGACCGGGAAGCGGGCTGGGTCAATGCCGTTTCGATTGGCATTGTCGCGGGAGGCCTCAAGCGCCTGTACGTCGATATCCGTTCCTACGGCACGCGTTGCGCCCAGTAGCAGTGCCGCGATGGCCAGAATGCCTGAGCCGCAGCCAAAATCGATAATCTGATAGCCTTCAAGTGGCTGTCCATCCAGCCATTCGAGGCACAGTGCAGTGGTGGGGTGCGTCCCCGTACCGAAAGCAAGCCCGGGATCCAGATGCAGGTTGACTGCACCCGGCTCGGGCGCTTCATGCCAGCTGGGTACGATCCATAGGCGCTGGCCAAAGCGCATGGGGTGGAAGTTATCCATCCAGCTGCGTTCCCAGTCCTGATCCTCGATATGCTCGATATGAAAATCAGCGTCGGTGCCTGCAATAAGTGTCAGGTGTTTCGCCAGGTCCTGCTCATCGATATCCGACTCGAATAGGGCCAGCAGATGCGTCTTGCTCCAAAGAGGCGTTGTGCCCAGGTCCGGCTCGAAAATGGGCTGGTCTTCTGCATCCATGAATGTCACGGAAACAGCACCCAGGCCGAGCAGGGCGTCTTCATAGGGCTCTGCCTGATCAGGGGTAATGGCGAGTCGGACTTGCAGCCACGGCATGGCGAAACCTTTCAAATACGTAAATGGGTAGTTTAAAAAGCAACGGGCCGCATGTGCGGCCCGGGCTTCAAGCAAGGCTATCAGTGTTTCAAGCCTAGCTTCTTCTCCAGATAATGGATATTCACACCGCCTTTGCCAAAGGCTTCATCGCGCGTAAGCATGCGATGCAGGTCAGCATTGGTTTTGATGCCATCGACAATCAGTTCATCCAGCGCGTTACGCATGCGGGCCATCGCCTCGTCACGGTCACGTCCCCAGGTGATCAGCTTGGCGATCAGCGAGTCGTAGTTCGGCGGAACCTTGTAACCGCTGTACAGGTGCGAATCGACCCGTACGCCATTGCCGCCCGGCGCGTGGAAGTGCTTGACCAGGCCAGGCGAGGGCATGAAGGTCTTGGGGTCTTCCGCGTTGATCCGGCACTCGATGGCGTGCCCGGTGATTTTGATGTCTTCCTGTTTGATCGACAGCTTATTGCCAGCAGCGATGCTCAGCATCTCCTTGACGATGTCAACACCGGTAATCATCTCGGTAACCGGGTGCTCCACCTGAACGCGCGTGTTCATTTCGATGAAGTAGAAACGGCCGTCCTCATAAAGGAACTCGAACGTACCGGCACCACGGTAACCGATCTCAACGCAGGCCTGAACGCAGCGGGCAAGTACTTCGGCACGTGCCTTTTCGTCGATCTGCGGGGCAGGTGCTTCTTCAATGACTTTCTGGTGACGACGTTGCAGCGAGCAGTCGCGGTCGAACAGGTGAACGGCATTGCCCTGGCCATCGGACAGAACCTGAACTTCCACGTGACGCGGGTTGCCCAGAAACTTTTCCAAATAAACCGTAGAGTTGCCAAACGCAGCGCCTGCTTCGGTCTGAGTCATGCTGATGGACTTGATCAGCTCGGACTCTTCGTAAACAACGCGCATGCCACGGCCACCGCCGCCGCCAGCCGCCTTGATGATGACCGGGTAGCCCACTTCGCGTGCAATACGCAGGCACTCGGCTTCGTCGGTTGGCATTGCGCCATCGGAGCCGGGAACCGTGGGTACGCCTGCCTTTTTCATCGCATCCTTCGCGGAGACCTTGTCGCCCATGAGGCGGATCACGTCTGCGGTCGGACCGACAAAGGTAAAGCCGGAGCGCTCGACCTGCTCGGCAAAGTCGGCATTTTCTGCCAGGAAGCCGTAGCCAGGGTGAATGGCAGTGGCGCCGGTAACTTCAGCTGCGCTGATAATGGCCGGGATGTTCAGGTAAGACTGAGGAGACGGGGCGGGGCCGATGCAGACCGATTCGTCGGCCAGGGACAAGTGCATCAACTCACGATCAGCGGTGGAGTGTACGGCCACCGTCTTGATGCCCAACTCCTTGCAGGCACGAACCACACGCAGGGCAATTTCCCCGCGGTTGGCGATCAGGACTTTTTCCAGCATCGCGGACTCCTGTCGATCAGACAATGGTGAACAGCGGCTGGTCAAACTCAACCGGCTGGCCGTTTTCGACCAGGACAGCGCCGATGGTACCGCTGGTTTCGGCTTCGATGTGGTTCATCATTTTCATGGCTTCAACGATGCAGACGATATCGCCTTTTTTCACGGCCTGACCTACTTCGGCGAAAGGCGCGGAGGTAGGAGAGGAGGCGCGATAGAAAGTGCCTACCATGGGCGAGCGAACCACGTTGCCTGTCAGTTGTTGCGCAGCGGGTGCTTCGGCAGCCGGGGCAGCAACCGGAGCGGGTGCAGCAGCCGGGGCGGCGACGGGCGGAGCAGCATAAACAGCAGCCTGTACAGCACGCTGACTCTGACGGCTGATGCGAACGGATTCTTCGCCTTCACGGATCTCCAATTCGTCGATTCCGGATTCTTCCAGCAGTTCGATCAGCTTCTTGACTTTACGAATGTCCATTAACGTTGGCACTCCCCTAAGGTCTGTTACGTTTAAGTTTTTGTCGGGCACATCGAGGTGTCGATTCAATGCCCGGTTATGCAGCGGCTAGGCGTTCTGTGCCTTGCCTGTCATTTCGATTGCAGCGTCAAGCGCCATGCGATAACCGCTGGCACCGAGACCGCAGATCACCCCTACGGCAACGTCTGAAAAGTAGGAGTGATGACGAAAGGGTTCTCGCTTGTGCACGTTTGAAAGATGCACCTCGATGAATGGGATGCTCACAGCCAGCAATGCGTCACGTAGCGCAACGCTGGTGTGAGTGAAGGCAGCAGGATTGATCACAATAAAATCCACGCCTTCATGACGAGCGGCATGGATTCGTTCGATCAATTGGTGCTCGGCATTGCTCTGGAAATAGTCCAGTGTATGTCCGGCCGCTTCCGCGCGACGCTTGAGATCCTGGTTGATTTCATCCAGCGTGACCGCGCCGTAGACGCCCGGCTCGCGGGTGCCCAGCAGATTCAGGTTAGGTCCATGCAGGACCAGCAGCGTAGCCATGACGACATCCCTCAACAGGCAAAGCGATGGCCGCGGACTATGCCGCATTGCTCGCTGACTGTCCAGTCGCCCGATGTTTGCTGTAAATGCCAGCACGTTGGGCGAAATTTTATCTAATTGGGGGTTATAAGGTTTCTTGAGCGCGTTCGAGGTGTTTGGCAAACGCATCCGCGCCGATTTCACCAATGACTCTCAGGTTTTGGGCTTCCTGTCCCTTGCGATCGAAAAACTGGATCGCGGGCGGTCCAAAGAGGTGGTAACGATCCAGAAGCGCACGTTGTTGTGCGTTGCTGGCCGTAATGTCGAAGCGTATCAGACGAAAGGCAGTCAGTCGGGCCATGATGGCAGGATCGTTGAACACTTCACGCTCGATTACCTTGCAGCTGATGCACCAGTCGGCATACCAGTCGAGCAGAAGGGGTTGCCCCGCATCCTTTGCGGCCTTCAAGGCGGCATCCAGTTCGGCGGGCGTACTGACCGTCTGCCAATTCGAGGCGCTGGTACTGCTAGACAGGGTGGCAGGAGATGAGGTCACTGTGAGCGGGCGAAGCGGATCTGAGCGGCCTTGCAGCGCACCAATCCATGCCGCTACGGCATAGACCAGCAAGGCCAGTCCCAGAAGCTGAGCCAGCTTTTGACGGGGAGTCTTGGGTGTCAACTCCAAGGCTCCAAGGAACAGCCCGGTTCCGCCGGCCAGCAAGCCCCATAGGGCCAATGCCACAGGGCCGGGCAGGAGGCGTTCCAGCATCCAGACGGCTACTCCAAGGAGCAGAACGCCAAAGGCGTTTCGTACACCCACCATCCACACACCGGATTTGGGTAGGAGAGCTCCACCGCCTGTAGCAAATAGAATAAGTGGAGTACCCATCCCCAAGCCCAGAGCAAACAGCTTGAGTCCACCGCCTAACGCATCACCACTGCTGCTGATGTAGAGCAATGCACCCGCCAGTGGCGCCGAGACACACGGCGATACCAACAGGCTGGAAAGAACGCCCAGCGTGGCTGCACCTAGTACGGAGCCGCCCTTCGCGCCACTGGCCAAGCGGTCGACTGGGTTTCGGATAAAGGCGGGCAGGCGAAGCTCGAACAGTCCAAACATGGCCAGTGCAAAAGCTACGAAGAATGCAGCAAAGGGAACGAGCACCCAGGCCGACTGCAGACGCGCCTGCAGATTGAGGCTTGCGCCAAAAAGCCCCATCAGCGAGCCCAGGAGCGCAAAGCACCCTGCCATGTGCACGACATACACCAGAGAAAGAAATAACCCGCGGCCTGCGGTATGAGAGCTTCTGTCCCGACCGTGAAGCAGGACTGAAGACATGATAGGCAGCATGGGCAGCACGCAAGGGGTAAAGGTCAACCCCAGGCCTGCCAGGAAAAACAGGAGCATGTCACGCCAGTGCCATGCGGTTTCGACTGTTGTTGAAGAGGGCACGGTAGCGGGTAAGGCAGAGGCATCACCCAACGCGATCTGCTTGGTTTCCGGCGGATAGCACAGACCTTTGTCAGCGCAGCCCTGGTAGGTAATGGACAATTGTCCGGATACGCCTGCCTGCGCCAGCGGGACCTCGATATCCACTACATGATGATAAACCTGTACATCACCGAACCACTCATCATGCTTGGGTTCTCCAGCCGGCAAGGCAATATCCTGTGTCAGGCCTTCAGGTTGCGTGCTGAATTGAAAGCGATGCCGATACAGGTAATAACCGTCCGCAATAATGAAGCGCAGCACCTGTTTATCAGGAGTGGATTCGAGCTGCTCCAGCCGGAACGCCTGGTCAACAGGTAGAAAGTCGCTGGCGTTACTTGAAGCGCCAAGAGTCGACGCAGGACGGTTACCGTCAAACAGGCCGGCAGAGACGGGCAGGGCGATAATCAGCAAAAGCAGAAATAACAGGCGGCGCATGACACTCTCGGCAGGTGGAACTCCCGTCCATGATACCGAAAGCGTTCGCCGCTAGCCCTCAGGAATTGTCTCCATATGCGTGATGGATTGTCAGGCTGACGGCTGGGGCTGATAGATTTCTACGCGGTTACGCCCACCGCGCTTGGCCTGATAAAGCGCCTCATCAGCCTGCCTGGCCAGGCTCTTGATGTCCTGGTCGGGCTGCAGCTGTGCAACCCCTGCGCTGAACGTGCAGAAGAGGCTTTCCTGCTGGGCTGGATAGCAAATTTCTGAAAAACGTTTGCGGATTTCATCGATCAGTCGCAGGGCATTCTGGCTATCGGTGTCCTGCAGCACCACGGCGAATTCCTCGCCACCGTAACGGCCGATATGATCGGTCTTGCGCAGGCGCTGTTTCAGAAACAGGGCCAGGCTTTTGATGACGCGATCCCCCATAGGATGGCCATATTGATCGTTCACTTTTTTGAAGTGATCGATATCGAGCATGACAAACGACAGGCTTTTGCTGCGTCGGCGAGCCAGAAAACTCGCGTCCTCCAGGAGCTGCAAAATGTGGGTATGGTTATACAGGCCTGTCAGACTGTCCTGAACGATGCGCGCTTTGAGGTTACGTGCCCTGGCGGCGCGTGTACGCACGGTGGCGATCAAGTGGCGGGGTTTGATCGGCTTGGTCAAAAAATCATCGCCGCCTTCGCTCATGGCATCCAGCTGCTTGTCCAAATCACCTTCAGCCGAAAGGTAGATAATCGGGACGCTTACATAGCGCTCATGCTGACGGATGACCTTGGCCAGCTCCGTCCCCATGCACTCCGGCATATACATGTCCAGAATGATCAGGTCCGGGTTGAACTCGGCAAGATGCGGCATCACGGCAGTCGGGTTGAGCAGGGTGCGCGTCACAATACCAGCGCTATTCAGGGACATTTCCGTGTGCATCGCTTGAGCGCGCGAGTCGTCGACGATCAGGGCGCGGATCGGGTCGTAATAGGCGACGCGGGTTAGCGTTTCGACCTTTTCAAGCAGGTGCGAGGCATCCAGGGTGCCGGTATAGAACTCGTGGCCACCCGCGCGTACGGCCGCCAGACGCATGGCGGTATCGGCTTCCTCATGGCTGAAGAACAGCACTGGCAGTTTGATAGACAGGTTTGCCTGGATTTCGGTTGTTAACTGAAGACCTGCGCCCGGGCCGTTGAAATCGACTTCCATGATGAGCACTGCCGGGTGGCGCTCGGAAATAGCCTGGCGGAATGTGACTGCATCTTCGAAGATATGAATCGTGACGCCAAAGTACTCCATTTGCAGGGCCAGGCGCTCAGAGCGCTCCCGATCCTGCAGGGCAATATAAATAGGCTTGCGCAACGGGGGCAGGTTGGTGCTTTCCAGCTGATCGCCATGGCGTAAGCCAGTGCGAGACAAGCTTTGCATGAGCTGGCTCAGTTCTGAAATCGTTGTACTGGTCAGGCGTCCCCGGTTGGCCTCGACGGCCAAAAGACAGCCAGCAATCCGTTCTGCCAGCTGGCTGTGCTCCTGCTGATCGAATCGCTGGGCATAGCGCAGGAGGCGATTGTTGGCCTCGGTCAGCTCTTCCAGGCTTGCCGTACTCCACTCCACACGATGCAGGCGTTGCCAGATTTCCAGAACATGTCTGGCCTGGGTGATGACCCTTTGGGCAAAATGGTTCTTGATACGGTCCAGTGAAGGATCGTCATGCTCGCTCATGGTAGTCCGGCTCGTCCTGAGTAAAGATCGGTGGCGATAGGCCATCACTAAAGCCTACCAGCATCGCCTTGCTAGGTCATCGGCTCAGGATCGAGCAACATTAGGACCAAGAGCTGAACGGCTTATGTACACTACCGAGCGTACTTAATCGGCAACCCCTTGTCATAGACGTGGTCGAACGCTGGAGTCGACTATAAGGAATAACATCATGCTGGACTGGAAGAATCGTACAAGCAGTTGGAGGCGGCGGACAGACGGCGCTTCGGCTGTTAGCGGCCGCCCCTGGCTGCGCGCCGTGGCTATCATCATCGGCCTTTATCTGCTCGTGATGTTTATCCTGGGTTGGTACTGGAGCCGCGAGCCGGACCGCTTTCCTGTCCAGCAGCATGCCCAGGAAGCGGCGGCTGCCGCTCAACGCAAACTAGCCTTGGGTTATACCACGGTAGAGACACTCAAGATGGTGGCGGGCACTTTGCTCGACAAGCCAGGCGGCTATCTGTCCAACGATGTTGCGCCCCCTGGTCTCTGGCTCGACAACATGCCTTCCTGGGAATACGGCGTCCTGGTGCAGGTACGTGATCTTTCCCGTGCGCTGCGCAAGGACTTTGCCCGCTCTCAGTCTCAGTCAACGGAAGATGTTGATTTGGCCAAGGCCGAGCCACACTTCAACTTTGACAACCGTAGCTGGGCGATGCCGTCTTCGGAGTCTGAATATCGTGCGGGTATTCGCTCCCTTGACCTTTACTTGGCGCGTCTGGGTGGGCAGGAGCAGCAGCGTGCGCTCTTTTACGCGCGTGCCGATAACCTGCGTAACTGGCTGGGCGACGTAGAGACTCGCCTGGGGTCTCTGTCACAACGGCTCTCCGCCAGTGTGGGTCGCTCTCGTCTGGATGCTGACATCAATCCCAATCAGGATCTGCTCCCCGGACAGGTGCCTGAAGTTCACGAGCGTATCGTCAAGACGCCCTGGCTTCAGATAGATAACGTTTTCTACGAGGCACGTGGGCAGGCCTGGGCGCTGTCTCATATCCTGCGCGCCATCGAAGTAGATTTTGCCGATGTGCTGGCCAAGAAGAACGCAACGGTAAACGTGCGCGAAATCATTCGTGAGCTGGAGGCCGCTCAGCAGCCGGTCTGGAGCCCGATGATTCTCAACGGCAGTGGCTTCGGTGTTCTGGCTAACCACTCTCTGGTGATTGCTAACTATATCTCCCGCGCCAATGCGGCGATTATCGACTTGCGCCAGCTGATGGAGCAGGGTTGATACCTCGCTTGGCTGCAGTGTTGCGCTGCAGCCAGGCAACTTTCATTGAACGGCCTGTTCAGTACCTCTCCATACGCATGTCTTGCGCTTATCAGGCGTTATCAGCCTATCCACCCCTGAGCCATACAGGAGGTCTCATGTCAGTTGAAACATTGACTATTCAAGGTATATCCCGTCCCGTCAGCCGCATCGCCCTGGGTACCTGGGCGATTGGCGGCTGGATGTGGGGCGGTAGTGATGAATCCAAGGCCATCGCCACGATCCGCAGTGCAGTAGAGCGTGGTATCAATCTGATTGATACTGCGCCCGTCTACGGTTTCGGCAATTCCGAAGAGATCGTGGGCAAGGCGCTGGAAGGAATACGCGATAAAGCAGTGATTGCTACCAAGGTTGCACTGGACTGGAATGATGACGGCCCATTCCGTAACGCTACTCCGGCCCGTATCCGTCAGGAAATCGAAGACTCCCTGCGTCGTCTCAAGACCGATCACATCGACCTTTACCAGGTACATTGGCCAGACCCCATGACGCCCATTGACGAGACTGCCCGCGAGTTGGAAAAGCTGCGCCAGGAAGGAAAAGTGCTGGCCCTGGGCGTCAGCAACTTCTCGCCTGAGCAGATGGATGCCTTTCGCGATGTAGCCCCTCTGGCAACGGTACAGCCTCCCTATAACCTGTTCGAGCGCGATATCGAAAAGGACGTACTGCCTTATGCCAAGGATCACGGGCTGGCGGTGTTGGCTTACGGCGCACTGTGCCGCGGCCTGCTGGCCGGTAAAATGTCACCCTCGACACGGTTTGATGGGGACGATTTGCGCAAGGTCGACCCAAAGTTTCAGTCACCGCGTTTTGAGCAGTACCTTGCAGCAGTGGCCGCACTGGAGGATTACGCCCGTGCTCGCCATGACAAGACGGTCCTGGCGCTGGCTATCCGCTGGATTCTTGATAAGGGCCCAACGATTGCGCTGTGGGGCGCACGAAAGCCCGAGCAGATCGAGGGAGTAGACGAGGCATTCGGCTGGTCCCTGAGCCAGGAGGAGCTAGACGAAATCGATAAAATTCTGACCCGACATGTGACTGATCCGGTAGGGCCGGAATTCATGGCGCCACCGACACGAAAAGGGTAATGAGCCCAGCAGCAGATTTTCTGTGAGCCTGTCATGAAAATATCCAGCATTGACGCAAATTTGTACTTAGCATTTGCGTTCAATGCTGGTAAATTGCGCGACCTTTTGATGCGCAGCCCCTGCCAGAGTGGGGCGCTCTTGGTTGGTTCTCCAGCCTGTCGCTATCCTGACCCTGTGAGGAATGCCCGGTGGTCAAGAAAGCCTCTTCCTTTGCCGGTCTCGGCGGCCTGGTGTATTCCACCGATAGTGGTCGTCATTGCCCGGCTTGTAACAAACCTCTCGCTGACTGCCTCTGTAAGCAGGCCCCCGTGCAGGCTGGAGACGGTATTGCACGTGTTCGCCGCGAAACCAAAGGTCGTGGCGGCAAGACCGTGACCACGGTCAGTGGTGTGCCTGTGACGGCCGATGAATTGAAAGAATTGGCGAGCACACTGAAGCGGCGGTGCGGTACTGGTGGTGCGTTGAAGGATGGCGTCATCGAGATTCAGGGCGATCATGTCGACCTACTGATTGACGAGCTGACCAAACGCGGTTTCAAAGCCAAGAAGTCCGGCGGTTAAACGAACGGTTCCACGTTCAGGCCATATCTATACAAACTTACCGCAGCGATCTGCGGTCAACACCTTATTACCTTTCAACAGGAGAATCTGGCGGATGTCCCCACGACGTACGCGCAAAGATGACGGCAGCCAATGGACCGTAGCCGATAGCCGTAGTGTGTACGGCATTCGCCACTGGGGCGCTGGCTACTTCGCTATCAATGACATCGGCAATGTCGAAGTCCGTCCTCATGGTCCCGATGGAGAGCCCATCGACCTTCATCTACTGGTGGGGCAACTGTGCGAGGCGGGTCTTTCGCTGCCTCTACTGGTGCGCTTCCCTGACATTCTGCAAGGTCGCGTGCGGGCACTGACCGGTGCGTTCGATGCCAATATCGAGCGAATGGAATATGGTGGTCAGTACACGGCCCTGTATCCGATCAAGGTCAATCAGCAGGAAGCGGTCGTCGAGAACATTATTGCCACGCGTAATGTGTCGATCGGGCTCGAGGCTGGCTCCAAACCTGAGCTGATGGCTGTGCTGGCGCTGGCGCCCAAGGGGGGCACCATCGTTTGCAACGGTTACAAGGATCGCGAATTCATACGTCTAGCCCTGATGGGGCTCAAGCTTGGTCACAACGTCTTCATCGTGATCGAGAAGGAGTCCGAAGTCCCGCTGGTGATTGAAGAGGCGGCCGATCTCAAGGTGACTCCGCAGGTAGGTCTCCGCGTTCGCCTGTCATCGCTGGCTTCCAGCAAATGGGCCGATACCGGGGGCGAAAAGTCCAAGTTTGGCCTGTCGGCGGCACAGCTGCTGTCCGTGATCGAGCGTTTCCGCAAGGCAGGACTCGAGCAGGGGGTTCGCCTGCTGCATTTCCATATGGGTTCGCAGATTGCCAATTTGGCTGATTATCGTCAGGGTTTCCGTGAGGCCATTCGGTATTACGCCGAACTGCGCGCGCTTGGATTGCCGGTTGATCATGTCGATGTGGGCGGTGGCCTGGGTGTGGACTACGACGGTACGCACTCGCGTAACGCCAGTTCCATCAATTACGACATGGATGACTATGCCGCGACGGTCGTGGGGATGCTCAAGGAGTTCTGCGATCGTCAGGGCCTCCCACATCCAAACATCTTCTCGGAAAGTGGCCGTGCCATGACTGCGCACCATGCCGTGCTGGTCATGCAGGTAACCGATGTCGAGCGCAACAACGACGCCATGCCTGATATCGAGAATTTCTCCGACAAGCCTGAAGTCGTGCAGTGGCTGGTTGAGTTGCTGGGTGATACCGATCCGGAAATGGTGACCGAGACCTACTGGCGTGCAACCCAGTACGTGAGCGAAGCCTCTGCGCAGTATGCGTCAGGTCGCCTGAGCCTGAGTGACAAGGCGCTTGCAGAGCAATGCTACTTTGCGATCTGCCGTCGACTCTACAATCAGCTCAAGGCACGCCAGCGTTCGCATCGCCAGGTGCTGGACGAACTGAACGACAAGCTGGCCGACAAGTACATCTGCAATTTCTCGGTTTTCCAGAGCTTGCCGGATACCTGGGCGATAGGGCAGATCCTGCCTATCGTGCCGCTAACGCGCCTGGATGAAGAGCCGATGCGCCGCGCGGTGTTACAGGATCTGACCTGCGACTCGGACGGCAAAATCAACCATTACGTAGATGAGCAGAGTATCGAGACCAGTTTGCCGGTTCACGATGTGCGTCCGAATGAAGATTACATGTTGGGTGTATTCCTGGTAGGTGCCTATCAGGAAATCCTGGGCGATATGCATAACCTGTTTGGCGATACGGACTCGGTCAACGTCTATCAGGATGCGGATGGCACTGTGCGTCATGGTGGCATCGAGACTCATGACACCATTGAAGACATGCTTCGCTATGTGCACCTCTCGCCAGAGGAGCTGATGACCTACTACCGCGACAAGGTAGCCGGAGCAAAGCTCACTGCACGCGAGCGTACGCAGTATCTGGATGCCTTGCGTCTGGGATTGACCCGCTCGTCCTATCTCGCAGGTTGATCAAAAAAAGGCCCTGGTTATTACCAAGGCCTTTTTTATTTCATGTGCAACAGGTAGTCACTACCGCCCAACTGCCGGACCTGCTGCCGTATCCAGTTGGCACGACGGCTAACGTAAGCGCTAGGATGACTTGGACTCCATTCCCTAGGGTTGGGCAGGATGGCAGCCAGCAGGCTGGCCTGTCGATCCGACAAGTACGGTGCGCCAATACCGAAATGGTGCTGCGCAGCGGCTTCAGCGCCGAAGATGCCAGAATCCCATTCAACGCTGTTGAGGTAAACTTCCAGGATGCGTTGCTTGGGCCAAAGGGTTTCAATCAGCACGGTAAACCAGGCTTCCAGGCCTTTACGTACCCAGCTACGGCCCGTCCAGAGAAATAGATTCTTGGCAACCTGCTGACTGATCGTGCTAGCTCCGCGTAGGGAACCACCGGCTTCGTTATGGCTGAAGGCCTGACGAATGGCGTCCATGTCGAAGCCCCAGTGCTCACTAAAGTGTTGATCCTCTCCTGCCACCACCGACATCTTCAGGTTGTCTGGTAGTTCACGCCATGGCCGCCATTCCCGATACAGATCGATGGGCTTGCCATCGATCCAGGATTCTATCTTTCGTTCGACCATGACCATCGAGCCGGGTGGGGGCACCCAGCGAAAGAGCAACACGAGCAGTACGCTCGCAGCCATGGAGATGAGTGTGTAGCGAAATAGACGGCGTAGAAGAGAGCGCACCATGCGACTTGGTCTTTAGTTATGAGCGGTCCATTATAACGATCGCTTCGATTCTGTCTGGGAGTTATCCATGCTTCGTACGTTTCTCATGCTGGCCGCCGTGTTTGGCTTTACTGGCGTCGGCCTTGGTGCATTCGCCGCCCATGGTTTGAAAGGGCGACTGTCGCCGGAGCACCTGGCTGTATTCCAGACCGGCGTGTTATATCAGCTCATACATGCCCTGGCATTGCTGGGCGTTGCCCTGCTGGCGACGCATCTGCAGGGACGTCTGGTCAGCTTGGCCGGCGCCTTCTTCGCCATAGGGATTATTCTGTTCTCTGGCAGCCTTTATGTTCTGACATTGTCCGGTATCAGCAAGCTGGGCATCATCACGCCTTTTGGCGGGCTCGCCTTCCTGGCAGGGTGGGTTTGTCTTGGATTGGTGGCCTGGCGTCTGGCCTAGATGACGATACAACGTTGGTCATCGTGGCAGAAGGGGCTAGAATGCAGCCCTTCATACATTTCAGACCGCTTCTGCCATGCGCATTCAATTGAACGGCGAATCTTTCGAACTTCCTGACGGTGCCACCGTGGCGGACTTGCTCGTCCGGCTTGAACTGACCGGAAAACGGGTAGCCGTGGAGCGAAACCTCGATATCGTACCCCGCAGCCAGCACGCCGATACCATGCTTGTGGACGGCGATCAGCTGGAAGTGGTTCATGCTATTGGTGGCGGCTAGACCGCCGGAGAATCTGCCATGAACAGCAATCGTCAAGATACACCGCTTACCCTGGCCGGACGCACTTACCAGTCGCGTCTGCTGGTGGGCACCGGTAAATACAAGGACCTGGAAGAAACCCGTCTGGCCATCGAGGCGTCGGGGGCCGAAATCGTGACCGTTGCGGTTCGCCGGACCAATATCGGTCAGAATCCCGGTGAGCCTAATCTGTTGGACGTCATTCCACCGGATCGCTATACCATTCTGCCCAACACGGCTGGCTGCTATGACGCTGTTGAAGCTGTGCGTACCTGCCGTCTGGCGCGCGAGCTTCTTGATGGGCGCTCACTGGTCAAGCTTGAGGTACTGGCGGATCAGAAAACGTTGTTCCCAAACGTCATCGAAACCTTGAAGGCCGCCGATACCTTGGTAAAGGATGGGTTCGATGTCATGGTGTATACCAGTGATGACCCTATCATTGCCCGTCAGTTGGCGGAGATTGGCTGTATTGCGGTTATGCCGCTGGCCGGTCTGATCGGTTCCGGTCTGGGTATCTGCAATCCGTACAACCTGCGCATCATTCTGGAAGAGGCCAAGGTGCCGGTTCTGGTCGATGCCGGTGTAGGTACTGCTTCGGATGCCACCATTGCAATGGAGCTGGGATGTGATGCCGTCCTGATGAACACCGCCATTGCCCACGCCAAGGATCCTGTCCTGATGGGCGAAGCCATGAAGCACGCCATCCTGGCAGGGCGCATGGCTTATCTGGCAGGTCGGATGCCACGCAAGCTATATGCCTCCGCCTCGTCACCTCTGGAAGGTCTGATCAGCTGATCTCGACGTTTCATTCCATCTTAACCTTAACGACCCGGCCTCCAGGCCGGGTCGTGCTGTCTTTGTGAATAGCCATGAGCGATCAGGAATTCGATAACGCACCCGCACGCCCAATGCGTACCATCAAAAGTTTTGTCATGCGTGCGGGACGTATGACGGAAGGTCAAAAAAAGGGGCTTGACCAAGGCTGGCCCCGCTTCGGTCTCGACCTGGATGCGGGGCTACAGGATTTCGACGCTGTGTTTGGTCGCCAAGCGCCTCGTACCTTTGAAATCGGCTTTGGTATGGGACACTCTCTACTGGAAATGGCAGCCGCAGCGCCGGAGCAGGACTTCATTGGTGTTGAGGTCCACCGTCCTGGGGTCGGCGCGTTGCTGAATGGTCTTCTGACCCAGCAATTGTCCAATGTGCGTGTCTATAGCTGCGATGCCTTGGAAGTGCTTCGCCAGTGCGTGGCTGATGCAAGCCTGGATCGGGTCCTACTGTTTTTCCCGGACCCATGGCACAAGGCCCGCCACCATAAGCGTCGTATCGTTCAGCCTGAGTTTGCCGAGCTGATTCGTAGCAAGCTCAAGGTTGGTGGGGTGCTGCATATGGCAACCGACTGGGAGCCCTATGCGGAATACATGCTGGAAGTCATGAGTGTCGCGCCGGGGTATCGGAATCAGGCTTCAGATGAGCGCTATGTTCCGCGTCCCGAAGAGCGACCCATCACTAAGTTCGAGCGTAGAGGTGAGCGACTTGGGCACGGTGTCTGGGATCTGAAGTTCGAGCGTACCGAATAATAAAAAAGGCCTGACAGATGTCAGGCCTTTTTTCTGCGTATCTCAGCGTCGCTCGGCTAGAACACCCAGCAGACAAGCACCGACCAGCAAGGCGGGTGCCAGGCTGTAATTGTTGAACTGTCCTAAGCCTTTCACAACCCAGGGGGTCAGGTGGGTAGTTGCTGCGCCGTAAAGACTTACTGAAGCCGAAGCCAGAACCGGAACCCGTACAAAGGTAGGCAAATTGCCCAGGCGCTGCTTCATCCAGTTGTTGATTTCAGTGCCGAACATTACCAGCAGGGTTGAAATCAGAGCCAGGGCGATCTCGGCCAGATGACCGCGGCACCAGCGAGAAGCCTCTGCAATAAGGCTAAGTAGGTAGTCCAAGCGTCATGTCTCCTTAGTCAGACAGAAAATGCTGCAGCACATCATTCAAAAAAAGCTGCCCTCGGGACGTAGGGGCCAACCTGGTCGAATCCTTCTCAAGCAGACCTTTGCCGCGTAGCGCTTCCAGTGCCCCAGATAGGCTTTCCAGGGGCTGGCCGGTTCGCTGTGGATACTGCTCACTTGAAACGCCTTCTACCAGGCGAAGGGCATTCATCATGAATTCAAAGGGCAGCTCTGCTGGCGTCAGTACACGCTCACCGGCCTGGAAATGCTTGGCAGAATCCAGATAGTCCTTGGGAAGGCGCGTCTTCCAGGTGCGAATAATCTGACCATCAGGTGCGCTCAGCTTGGCGTGGGCGCCCGCGCCAATTCCAAGGAAGTCACCGAATGTCCAGTAATTCAGGTTGTGACGTGCCTGGCGTCCAGGCTGGGCATAGGCCGAGGTCTCGTATTGCCGATAACCCATTTCGGCAAGTCGAGCCTGTCCCGCTTCCTGTATATCCCAGAGGGTATCGTCTTCAGGTAGCTCAGGCGGCTGGCTCCAAAAGACGGTATTGGGCTCCATGGTGAGCTGATACCAGGAAATATGCGTAGGCGCGAGGGCAATCGCCTGTTCAAGATCTGCCATCGCATCGGCAACGCTCTGGTCTGGCAGGCCGTGCATGAGGTCCAGATTGAAGTTATCGAACCCTGCCCGACGTGCCATCTCGGCGGCTCGAACCGCTTCGTCCTGCCCGTGGATCCGGCCCAAGGCTTTTAACTTGGCATCTTGAAAACTCTGGATGCCAATTGAAAGCCGGTTGATGCCGAGCTGCCGGTAGGCGGCAAACTTGTCCTGTTCGAATGTCCCTGGGTTAGCCTCAAGGGTAATTTCGATATTGGAAGCAAAGGCAACGCGGCGTTCGACGCCTTCAAGCAAGCGCCCCAGCGCCCTGGCTGAAAACAGACTGGGAGTACCACCTCCAAAAAAGATGGAGGTCAGTGGTCGGCCATGCACATGGACAAGGTCCGCATCCAAGTCTGCCAGCAAGGCATCGACATAGGCCTCTTCAGGTAGCTCGGGTCCTGCTGCATGCGAGTTGAAGTCGCAATAAGGACATTTACGCACGCACCACGGAATATGGATATAGGCCGACAGGGGCGGCAGTTCGAACGAGGCTGATCGAATCAAAGTCCGAGCCGCTCACGAAGAATAGCCATGGCACGGGCACGGTGGCTGATACGGTTCTTTTCCTCAGGTGCCAGCTCTGCGCTCGAGCAGTCCCGCTCGGGCACCCAGAAAAGAGGGTCATACCCAAAGCCATGCTCACCTCGGGCTTCGAAGAGGATGCGCCCTTCCCAGATCCCTTCACAAACGATAGGAAGCGGGTCATCAGCGTGGCGAACCAGGGCCAGCACACTGACAAACTGAGCGCCACGCTCGGCTTCAGGAGTGCTTTCAAGAGCCTTGAGCAGCTTTGCATTGTTCGCGGCATCGCCGCGTCCTTCTGCATAGCGTGCCGAGTAGATACCGGGCGCGCCACCCAAGGCGTCGACAGCAAGGCCGGAGTCATCGGCCAGGGCGGGCAGGCCGGATACACGCGCTGCATTACGCGCTTTGAGAATGGCGTTTTCAATAAAGGAAAGTCCAGTCTCTTCCGGTTCGACCTGACTGAATTCACCGACGGAGCGCACCTTGACGGCATCACCCAGCATGGCTTGAAGTTCTTTGAGCTTACCGGCGTTGTGGCTGGCCAGCACCAGCTCGGACAATTGAATCATGTCGTGTCATCTCTGGTTTAAGGCGGAGACAGGCGAATGTCTGCTCGCATGATATGAAATCTGGAAAGTCGATGTACGTGATTCAGATGGCGGGTCATGACGTCATCTGAGTCAGCGTGACGAACCTGTCTTACAACAACTGGCCCGTCACGCGATAAATACCGATCTCGCCCAGGAGGTTGGGCCACAGGCGGCTACCAATGCCGTGGCGGTGCTGACGGTCAACGGCCAGCCGGTCAAGCACCTTGACCTTGAGTTCGTGGCACAGACGCTCGAAATCCTCAAACGTACAGAAGTGGATGTTCGGCGTGTTGTACCAGGTATAAGGCAAGAACTCCGATACCGGCATTCGCCCGTTACGGGCCAGATACCAGCGGCAGCGCCAGTGACCAAAGTTCGGGAAGGTAATGATGCATTCTCTGCCTACGCGCAGCATTTCCTCAAGAATACGATCAGGATAATGCACCGCTTGCAGGGCCTGGCTCATGACAACAATGTCAAAGCTGTTGCTGGCAAAATTCCCCAGCCCCTTATCCAAGTCCTGCTCAAGGACGTTTACACCTCTGCGAATGCACTGCTTGATGTTTTCGTCGTTGATCTCAAGGCCATAGCCGGTGACCTGCTTGTTTGTCTGCAGATAGGCAAGCAGCTCGCCATTACCACATCCCAGGTCAAGGACCCGGCTACCGGCGGGAATCCAGTCTTTGATGATATCCAGATCGGCACGCACGTTCAGGCCCTCATACAGCAATGCGATTCATATAACTAACGAAGGCTTCCAGGTACCGGGGGATCGGTAGAAGAAAAGCGTCATGCCCTTGTGGCGCGTCGATGTCGAGATAGCTGACATTCTTTTTCGCTGCAATCAAGGCATCCACGATCTCGCGTGAGCGGGCCGGTGAGAAGCGCCAGTCTGTCGTAAAGGACATGATGCAGAAATCAGCCTTAGCATCTGCAAACGTTCTGACTAGATCACCATCGTGTGCACTGGCGGGATCAAAGTAATCCAGCGCTTTGGTCATCAGCAGGTAGGTATTGGCATCGAAGCGGCCTGAAAATTCTTCGCCCTGATAGCGCAGGTAGCTTTCGACTTGAAATTCCACACTGTGGAAGTCGTAGTTCAACTTGTCTGTCTTGAGTTCGCGGCCAAACTTCTGCCCCATTGCGTCATCGGACAGATAGGTGATGTGACCTACCATGCGGGCCAGCATGAGTCCTCGCTTGGGTACGACGTTCTGCTCATAGAAGCGACCCCCATGAAATTCTTCATCAGTCAGAATGGCTTGGCGTGCCACTTCATTAAACGCAATGTTCTGAGCTGACAGTTTGGGCGCCGAGGCGATAGCCATGCAGTGACGTACACGATCAGGGTAGCTGATGGTCCATTGCAGGGCCTGCATGCCTCCCATGCTGCCGCCTACGACGGCCGCCCATTGTTGAATGCCTAGCGCATCAGCCAGACGTGCCTGGCTATTGACCCAGTCTTCCACGGTAATGACGGGAAAGTCGGCGCCGTAGGGCTTTCCTGTAGCAGGATTGGCGCTGCCTGGGCCTGTTGATCCGTTACAGCCGCCCAGGTTGTTCAGTGCGACGACAAAGAACCGGCGGGTATCGATGGGCTTTCCTGGACCGATACAGCTGTCCCACCAGCCCGGCTTGCGATCCTCCATGCTGTGGTAGCCCGCCGCATGGTGATGGCCGGACAGGGCATGGCAAATGAGCACGGCATTGCTACGGTTTTCGTTGAGCTCTCCATACGTCTCGATGACCAGATCGTACTCGGCCAAAGACCTGCCGCAAGCCAAGGGGAGCGGCTCGGAGAAGTGAAGGACCTGAGGCGTAACCAGGCCTACGGAATCAGGGGGTATGACGCTGGGCATTTAAGGCTCTTATACGTGAGAGGGCGCCAGTCTAAAGAGCGCCATCGCAAGCGGCAAGCATCCTGCAAGCAGGGTGCTTGCCGCATCGGATAAAGGCCCGATGTGGCTAGGCGACACTTACCCCGGGGAGAGCGACGACCTTGGCATGGCGTTGGGCCGGAGCAGGGCGGCGCAACTGTCGCAAGATATCGTTGGCCTCATCAAGCTGACCTGCCAGTGTTTCGCAGTAGGTTTGCAGACGACTCTTCTGTTGCTGGGTATCCAGCGCCTGCTGGGTCAGCGCCTTGAGCTCCAGCATATTGGATTCCAGCAACTGCTTGTGCTCGCGAGTAAACTGAATGAGAGGCAGCAGGGCAACCTCGTTCCAGCGTTTGGCTTCCCGACAGGCCTGCTCATGCACGAAGACCGCTTCCTTTACCAGCGTTGCAAAGAACCGGCGAGTCAGCACACGCTGTTCAGTAAACAGCGTTTTCATCTGACGACGGAAACGATCCGACTTCTGCTGTAGCTGGCGAAGCGCACGAATCTGCGCTTTGACACGCAAACGGGGAGCATCCAGGCGATGGCCAGGATTTTCTTCGTTGTGACGCTGGTAAATCGACTGAAGAACCTTGTTCGCACGTTCACCCTCGTAGTAAAGGGATAACATGTCGTGTTCGACGCTTTGGAAGAAGCGATGGATCGCTTCGCTGATGCCTAGTGTGGTCCAGCTTCCTGCAAGGTTATTGCGTACGTCGGTCAGGTGCCTTTCAAGGCGTGCCGGGTTCAGGGCATCGTTAAGTAGGACGGCCTGCCCCTGAAGCATCCGCTGTGTGGTGCGCAGGTTAAGTAGCCGCTTGTGATAAAGCGCATGCTCCTCACGTGTTTTTTCTATCTGCTCTGCCAGCGTCGAGCCGGTAGCGGCATTTTCCAGTAATGCATGTTGCCGCTTCATATCCTCGAAGCGTTCGCCCAGAAGCGCATGGCTGCTCGCCAGAAGTGAAATCACCTGATTGACCACTCGGCTTTGTAGCAAACGCTCTCTGTGCCCAACGATACGGTCACAGAGCAGGCGTTCGAGGGCGGCCAACTGGCTGCGCTCAAGCAGCGCTGTGTCATGGCGTACCTTGGCAAGCAAGGCTTGCTTGGCAGACAAGGGCAGTACATCCGTCATGGGAATGCCCAGATGACGAGCGCTGACCTCACGAATGCGCTGGATGGACTGATCGACGGATTCGTCACCATTCAGGTCGCCCCAGAGGGTATCGATCTTGTTGAGTACCGCGAACAGCGAGCCTTCCGCGTCGTCACTGGTTGGCTTGATGTGATGCTCCCACAGCTGAAGGTCGGAGGCTGTAACCCCCGTATCGGCCGCGAGCAGAAACAGTACGGCCTGAGCGGCTGGAAGCATCGAAAGTGTCAGTTCAGGCTCACTGCCAAGCGCGTTGAGGCCTGGCGTATCAAGTATGCGCAGGCCCTGACGCAGCAAGGGATGATCGAAGTTGATGATCGCATGGCGCCAGGTCGGGATTTCGACCATTCCGTCCTTGCTGGGCTTGTCCAGTTGCTCGGCATCGAATCCAAGGGATATGGCCTGCTCAACCGGCACTAGGCGCGTTTCGGCGACCTTTCCGAGCGCAGCTGCCACGAGGTCCGGCTGTTCGTAATCCAGTGCAATCTGTTGCCAACGGGCCGTATCGCTTCTCAGATCTGCAATACTGAGGTCATCCAGCCGTGATTCGATAGGTAGAAGCCGAATATACGGGGCTTCTGCCTTGACATCATAGAAGAGCTCGGTAGGGCACATGGTTGTTCTGCCAGCCTGGGACGGCAGCATGCGTTGCCCATAGTCGGCAAAGAACAAGGCATTGATCAGTTCGGTTTTTCCACGCGAAAACTCGCCAGCGAAAGCCAGCGTAATGTGATCGTCGCGCAGGATCTGAACACAGCGTGCCAGGGTTTCATCAAGGCTTTGCGAATTGAGGCGATTACGAACAAGCCAGCCGCTGTAGCGATTGATCTGCTGTATGAGTTCAAGCTTCCAAGTCGCGTAGGCATCGACTTGCTGAGACAGACGCTCCATACCCCATCCCTGTCATCATCATGAGCGTAATAAAGGGCGGTACGGTGCCGTAAGGCGGGTCTTGCGTCAATCAAGACCCGACGGGATTCTCTAGGCGGTCACGCAAAGTGTGTGAATGGTTAACGATAAAGGCCCCACCGAACAGATGGGGCCATCGCTTACAGGAACGGTGCGAGGACCGACGGCATACCTGACATCATGGCCAGGTTGTTGATGACCAGCATGTCGATCAATTTGATTGCAATAAACGCGAAAATGGGCGAGATATCCAGCCCGCCCAGGTTGGGCAGAAGGCGACGGAAAGGTGCCAGAACAGGTTCGCAGATCTGGTTTACAAGCTGGGCGCTGGGGTTGTAACTGCCCGGCGCGACCCAGGAGAGAATCACGCTGATGATCATGGCGAAGAAAAAGACCTTGAGAAACAGGGACGCCACGGCAATCAACGACCAGATGAACAGATGGGCAATTGCTCCGCCGACGCCATATTGCATGGTGATCAGGGTGAGGCCGTTTATGCCTTCAACGTTGGTCAGGAGGAGCAGCAGAACCATGAGAACCAGCTGTACCAGTACCGCAAGCGCCAGCGATGCCAGATCGATGCCGCCAAAGCCTGGAATGACTCTGCGTAGCGGGCGCAGCAAGGGTTGTGTGGCTTTGACGATGAATTGACTCAGGGGATTATAAAAATCTGCCTTCACGAGTTGTAGAATGAAGCGCAGCAAAACAATGAGCAGATAAAGACTGCCAAGCGTTTGCAGAATAAGAATCAGGGCGGTATTCAATCCGTACATGACTACTCCTTATTTACCGAGCTCTTCCGCCAGCTCGGCCGAGCGGCGTGCAGCCGCTGAAAGTGCTTGTTGAACGAGGGCCTCGAAGCCGCCCTCCTGAAAGATCTTGATGGCCTGTTCGGTAGTGCCGCCAGGTGAAGTGACGCGGCGGCGCAGTTCGGCCGGTGACGCCTCGCTGTTCAAGGCCATCTGGGCAGCGCCAAGGGCTGTCTGCAGGGTCAGCCGTGCTGATGTCTCCCTGTCCAGGCCAAGTGCTTCACCGGCCTGGGTCATGGCTTCCATCATCAGGAAGAAATACGCTGGGCCGCTGCCTGATACTGCCGTTACGGCATCCAGTTGCTTTTCGTCTTCTACCCAGACGGTAAGGCCTACGGCAGACAGTAACTGCTCAGCCTGATCGCGCTGGGTTGATGACACATGCTCGTTGGCATACAGGCCGCTGGCACCCTGGCGAAGCAGTGCCGGGGTGTTGGGCATGCAGCGCACCAGGGCACGCTCGCCTAGCCATTGAGTCAGGCTGGCACAGGTGATTCCAGCTGCAACAGAAACGATCAGCTGAGTGCCGGTAAGTGCGCTGGAGAGCTCCTCACAGACGCTTTTCATGACCTGTGGCTTGACCGACAGGACAATTACATCAGCCTGTTGGGCAGCCTCAAGGTTAGACGTGAATGTCTGAATCCCATGGTCAGACTCAAGCGCTGAGCGTTGTGCAGCGTCAGGATTGCTTGCAGTAATGCAGCTGGCTGGCAGTCCCTGTGCGAGAAGACCTCCAATCAGACTGGCCGCCATATTTCCGGCGCCGATAAAGGCGATGCGGGTATCGCTCATAGGTAAATTCCTTAATGAGAAGCAGGCGAAGGGGTTGCGCTGTAATGTCTGGCACCAAACAGTGCTGTACCGATTCGAACCCAGGTCGCGCCCTCGGCAATCGCTGCTTCCAGGTCGTGGCTCATGCCCATGGACAGGGTATCAAGATTCAGGTTCAGCGCCTCGCTGAGTTTTCGTAGGGATGAAAAGGCAGCATGCTGCGCCTCAGGTTCCGTAGCGGCTTCTGGTATAGCCATCAGCCCACGTAAGACGAGGTTGGGCAGCTGAGCAACGGCACGGGCCAGCTCAGGCAGTTCTTCTGGCAAACATCCTGACTTGCTGGCCTCACCACTGATATTGACCTGTAGGCAAATATTGAGCGGGAGCATGTTCTCTGGGCGTTGCTCGGAAAGCCGCTGGGCGATTTTCAGGCGATCAACGGAATGCACCCAATCGAAATGGCTAGCGACCGAGCGTGTCTTATTGGATTGAATCGGGCCGATGAAATGCCAGATCAAGGGCAGATCTTTCAGCATCTCCTGCTTCTGGATCGCTTCTTGCAGGTAGTTCTCGCCAAAATGTTGTAACCCGCAGTTGTACGCTTCGCGTAGATCCGATGCCGGTTTGGTCTTGCTGACGGCAAGTAGACCAACGGTCTCGGGATCACGACCACAAGCCTGCGCTGCGGCTTGGATACGGGTGCGTACTGTTGCGATATTTTCAGCTATCGTTGACATTCAACCTCGTTCTCTAAATACCGCTGCTGATAAGGCGGCATTCTACCTGCTTGTTTGTATTAAGGGAGTCTTCATGGATATCACGGAACTGCTGGCGTTTTGTGCCAGACAGGGTGCATCCGACCTACACCTGTCCTCCGGTTTGCCACCCATGATCCGTGTCGACGGCGATGTTCGACGCATCAACCTGCCCGCTTTCAACGACAAGCAGGTGCATGCGCTCATCTACGACATCATGAATGACAAGCAGCGCAAGGATTATGAAGAATTCCTTGAAACCGACTTTTCGTTCGAGGTGCCAGGCATTGCACGCTTCCGTGTCAATGCCTTCAACCAGAACCGTGGGCCGGGTGCCGTATTCCGTACTATTCCCTCTAAAGTGCTTTCGATGGAAGAGCTGGGAATGGGCGATGTGTTTCGCAAGATAACCGATGTTCCTCGCGGTCTGGTGTTGGTCACCGGTCCTACAGGCTCCGGCAAGTCAACGACGCTGGCGGCCATGCTGGATTACCTGAATAACACCAAGTATCACCATATCCTGACCATCGAAGACCCGATCGAATTCGTTCACGAGTCCAAGAAATGCCTGGTCAACCAGCGGGAAGTGCACCGCGATACTCTAGGCTTCTCGGAGGCATTGCGCTCTGCGCTGCGTGAGGACCCGGATATCATTCTGGTCGGTGAGCTGCGTGACCTTGAAACGATACGGCTGGCGTTGACCGCTGCGGAAACCGGACACTTGGTATTTGGTACGCTGCACACCACATCGGCCGCCAAAACGATCGACCGTATCGTGGATGTTTTCCCGGCCGAAGAAAAATCCATGGTTCGCTCGATGTTGTCCGAGTCCCTGCAGGCCGTTATCTCTCAGACCCTTGTCAAGAAGGTCGGCGGGGGCCGTGTGGCTGCCCATGAAATCATGATTGGGACGCCTGCGATCCGCAACCTCATTCGTGAAGACAAAGTGGCGCAGATGTACTCTGCCATCCAGACAGGTGGTGGTCTTGGAATGCAAACGCTGGATATGTGCCTGAAAAACCTGCTGGCGAAGGGGCTGATCAGTCGCGACAGCGCTCGTGAGAAAGCCAAGATTCCGGAGAACTTCTGATGGAATTCGAAAAGCTGCTGCGGCTGATGGTCGAAAAGGGCGGCTCCGATCTGTTCATTACGACTGGTGTTCCACCGTCCATGAAGGTGAACGGTCGTGTTCTGCCGGTAACCAAGGAGCCGCTTTCGCCTGATCAGGCTCGGGAAGTGGTCCTTGGCGTCATGAATGAACAGCAGAGAGCGGAGTTCGCCGAAAAGCATGAATGTAATTTTGCGATCAGCTCTAGAGGCGTGGGGCGTTTTCGGGTAAGTGCGTTCTATCAGCGTAACCTGGTGGGCATGGTGCTTCGGCGTATCGAGGTAAACATCCCTACGCTTGATCAGTTGCGTCTGCCCGAGGCATTGAAAAAACTGTCCATGACCAAGCGTGGCCTAGTGCTGTTCGTCGGGGCAACCGGCACGGGCAAATCCACGTCGCTAGCTGCCATGATTGGTCACCGCAACAAGAACTCCACTGGCCATATCATCTCGATCGAAGACCCTATCGAATACATTCACCAGCACCAGAACTGCATTGTGACGCAGCGGGAAGTAGGCCTGGATACGGAGTCTTTTGAGGTCGCGCTGAAGAACACGCTTCGTCAGGCACCTGATGTCATCATGATCGGCGAGGTACGTACTCGGGAAACCATGGAGTATGCGGTGGCATTCGCCGAGACCGGCCACCTGTGTTTGGCAACGTTACACGCTAACAATGCGAACCAGGCGTTGGAGCGGATCATCCACTTTTTTCCGGCTGATCGGCATCAGCAGATATGGATGGACCTTTCGCTTAACCTCAAGGCCATTGTTGCACAGCAGCTGGTACCAACGGTTGACGGAAAGGGGCGTAGGGCGGTTATTGAAGTACTGATCAATACACCGCTGGCGGCAGATCTGATTCGAAAAGGGGAGGTTCATGAGCTCAAGCCGCTTATGAAGCGCTCAACAGAATTAGGTATGCAGACCTTCGACCAAGCGCTTTACCAGCTTTATCGAGACGGTGAGATCACTTACGAGGATGCTTTAGCGCATGCAGACTCTGCCAATGATCTGCGCTTGATGATCAAGCTGGGCTCCGAAACCGATGCGGATCATTTGACGAACATTACTCAAGGACTCTCCCTGGATATGGGTGAGGACAGCAAGCGTTTCCGATAACCTTTAAGGCTCAAGTAGCTGCCTGGCCTGTACCAAGGCTGCGGTAAGCGCTGCTTGGGCCTGTCTCTGCCTGGCTTCCTCGGGTACGCGCAGAACATAGGATGGGTGATACGTGACGATCAGCCACCGCCCCTGCCACTGTGTAACACGACCCATATACTCACTCAATGAGCCTGGTTTTCTGTGCATCAGGGACTCCAGTGCGGTAGCCCCTAATGCAACAATGACGTCCGGCTTGATGGTATCCAGCTCGTTCTCGAGCCAATGGCGGCACGGGGCGATCTCAACGGTAGGGGTAACGTGTTTGCGTCGACGTCCCTGTTGCGTCCACTTGAAATGCTTGACGGCATTGGTCAGATAGAGCGATTCCCGCTGTAGGCCTGCCTCTCGAATAGCTCGATCAAGCACCTGCCCAGCCGGCCCTATGAAAGGGCGGCCTTGCAGATCTTCCTGATCGCCGGGCTGCTCGCCTATCAGGAAAAGCCTCGCATTGAGAGGCCCCTCGCCTGGAACGGCTTGAGTGGCGCGCTGCCAGAGCGGGCAGCGACGGCAGGTTTCCAGGGTGCTTGGTTGTTCGCGTACCGGTAATACCTTAGCAGCTGATACGGGTACCGTTTTTCCTGTCTGTTCGCTTACGCTTTTCGCTTGGGCCGTTCGCTGCGTACCGGTGCGCGCCTCGCTAAGCAGTGTGGGGATCAACGGTCCCTCCGGCAGGTCTTTCCAGAATCGCCTGGGCATATGTCCCGTCATGACCTTGGGGTTGGCGCGGGCGGGATTGAATGTGCTTGCGTAATAAGCCATCCAGAGGCGCTCGCCATCATCACGTTGCTGTTTAGCAAGCGCTTCCAGTCCTGTGGGGCAGGGGGCCTCGAGCGTTAATGTCTTTCCATCCCATAATGCGGCTGCCTCCGGTGTGGCGATCAGCCAGGAGGTATTCCCCATCCGGTTGCAGAAATGTGGAGCGGCCAGCGCCAACACATCATGAGCCGGTTCATGCCACGCAACGTAGTGGGGGTTACCCGCATGCTCGCTCCGCTGTTTAAAGCGTAGGAAGGCATGTAAATGATGAATTTCTCGTCTGACTGCCTTGGCCCAACGGTGCAATTCACTGCCGTCCTCGTCACCGGCCAGCATCGCCGCTTGATCACCTCGTACGACTCGCCACAGGACACGGTATAGCAGTGCCCAACGCTGGGGATGTCGATAACAGGCTGCTAAGTTCAATAAGTCTGCAAGTTGTCTGGGTACTCGGATAGTTGATGAGGCCCTTTCCAATGGCTGTGCATCTGCGATAGCAAACAAATCATTTGATAGAGGCTCGGTTTGCCAACTGATTTCATGGGGCGCTATGTCCTGCTCTAGCAACTGTCTGGCTACGCGCTGCCAACCTGCAAACGAGCCGTCAAAGGAAACAGTGCGCATGGTCACCAGAGCGCCAATTGGGCAGGCTTTTCACTGAGTTGGGTACGAAGGTGCAAGGATTCCGCAAGCATGGAGCTGGGACGATAATCGTGAACAATGATGAATGGCTTGGCTTTTTCCAGGCTGCAACGAAGACGAATGAGATCTGCATAGCGGATACGCCGTTGCTGTCTTAAGGTCACGAGGCGCTTGGCTGACAGCATCCCAATGCCTGGAACCCGAGCAATTAACGCAGGCTCCGCCTGATTGAGATCGAGGGGAAAAGTGTCACGGTTACTCAGAGCCCAAGCAAGCTTAGGATCAATATCCAGCGGGAGATTTCCACCTTCCGTTGGTAATTCCGTGGCCGTAAAACCGTAACCTCTAATAAGAAAATCTGCTTGATAAAGTCGATGTTCGCGCAATAAAGGCGGAGGTATGAGAGGTACGGAGTTCGGACTATCCGGGATGGGGCTGAACGCCGAATAGTACACGCGTTTCAGCTGGTAGGCGCCGTACAGGGTTTGCGCGGTATCCAGTATGGTCCGGTCATCAGTAGCATCAGCGCCTACGATCATCTGCGTACTCTGCCCAGCCGGTGCAAAGCGTGGCGCATTCTTTTCAGCGGCGGTTTCCTCCAGACCAAGACGGATCGTGCCCATGGCTTTTTTGATGCTGCGAACCTCCTTTTCAGGAGCAAGACGTGTCAGGCCCGATTCGGTAGGCAGTTCGATATTGACTGAAAGACGATCGGCATAAAGCCCTGCCTTGGCGATTAGTAAGGGATCTGCATCAGGAATGGTCTTTAGATGAATATAACCTCGAAACTGATGCTCCTCGCGCAGTAACTGAGCCACTCGGATCAGCTGCTCCATCGTATAGTCTGCCGAGCGGATAATTCCTGAGCTCAAGAAGAGACCGCTGATGGTATTGCGCCGATAAAAATCGAGCGTAAGTTTTACAACTTCTTCCGGCGTGAAACGGGCGCGGGGGACATTGCTGGACCTACGATTGACACAGTATTGGCAGTCGTAGAGGCAAAAGTTGGTCAGTAAGATTTTAAGCAGGGAGACGCAACGGCCATCGGGCGTAAAGCTGTGGCAAATACCCATGCCATCTGTGGCGCCTAGACCATCCTTACCCTTGGATGAGCGCTTGGGTGCTCCACTACTGGCACATGACACGTCATATTTGGCGGCGTCAGCCAAAACGATGAGTTTGTCGGTCAACTCCATGAAGCAGCCCTTTATACTGTATATGTGCACAGTATAAAGGGCTACAGAAAGTCTTCAACCGCTTCTGCTCAACGGTGGGCTTACGGTAGCGCTATCGTTAGGACTTGTGGGGATTAGGCGCACTACGTGGGCGGACCTGCTGTTCACTCGTGGCGACCATCTGGGGAAGAACACGCTTGGCTGAGGCGAAACGCGTTTTCCAATAGGGGCGGCTGAGATGATCAATTCGTACGCTTTCTCCACGACGTGGTGCATGGATAAAGCGGTCATGGCCCATATAAATCGCAACATGGTCAACATTGCGGCCATGTATCTTGAAAAAGATCAAATCGCCAGGTTTTAGATCCTTTTTTCCAACCTTCATGCCATCCATGCGAGCCAGCTCCTGAGAGGTACGAGGTAGCTCAAGATTCTGGACGTCACGGTATACATAATTCACGAGTCCGCTGCAGTCAAAACCATGCTTAGGTGTTGTGCCGCCCCAACGGTAGGGTGTCCCTAGTACATCGATTGCGCGGTTGACTACTTTGGTGCTTTCCTTGGCCGCAGCATGCTGAGCGGCAGCATGTGCTTGCACAATGGTTCCCGCCTTGGGCTTGGCAGGAGCATAAACATGTTGTGTACGTGCCTTGGGTTTATTGGCACGTGGTGCTGACTTGGCATGAGCCGGAGCGGCAGCGCGAGCACTAACGGCTTCTTTGGCCTGGACTGCCGTCACAGGCAGTACCAAACAGGCTGATAGCCAGGTAATGAGTAAAGAGCGCATTGTCGACGGACCTGATAATCAAAATCGCGCAACTTTATATCAGATCGATAGTTTTATTTCCGCTCCGCCGGTCGAGATATTTATCAAAAATCAGCGGTTCATGTCGCAAAAGGTTTCTATACCAGTTGGAATCACTGGCAGAATGACCAGTGAAATCAAAAAATCTTGCTTATGAAGCAGACATTACCGCTCTGTGACTGAGGTTGTCATGAAGTACCAAAACGATACGCATAGCAAAGTACTTGGATACCTGTTGTGGATTTTTGGCTTTCTGGGTGCTCATCGCTTTTATTACGGAAAGCCGGTTACCGGCACCATTTGGTTTTTTACGCTAGGCCTTCTAGGGGTTGGCTGGCTGATCGACCTGTTCCTGATCCCCAGCATGGATCGTGAGGCAGATATGCGGTTCCAGGGCGGTCGCGTCAATTACAGCATTGCGTGGATACTGTTGACGTTTCTGGGCATTTTTGGCGTCCATCGGTTGTACATGGGTAAATGGATCACGGCCATTCTGTACTTCTTTACCGGTGGATTTTTCCTGTTGGGTGTGCTGTAAGATTTCTGGACGCTGAACGATCAGGTCTCCATCGAGAATCGGCAGAAAGGAGGCGGTATTCTAGGGTAGGGATGAGCGAACCCGCTGTACACAGCGGGTTCGCTGGTTTCAGGCCTGATACGTTGTCTTGCCTGCAACCAGTGTGTGGCGAACCCTTCCTGGCAGCTCTACGTCCATGAATGGCGTATTGCGCCCGCGTGAAAGCCAGGGCTTGCCTACGGTGGTACGCTCTTCGAGCGAGAAGAGGACGATATCGGCTGGGGTACCTACTGATAACTGACCGGCAGGCAGATCCAATACAGAGGCAGGGCCACTTGTTAGCCTGTGAAGGGCAGTCGATAAATCCAGTAACCCTTCTTCTACAAGCTTCAGGGTCAGAGGTAACAACAGTTCTGCACTGCTGATACCGGGCTCGGTGGCTGCGAAAGGCGCAAGCTTCGCATCTTCTTCATGCGGCTGGTGATGACTGGCAATGGCCTGTACTACGCCGCTTCGTACTGCTTCACGCAACGCCTGCCTGTCTCGCTCAGTGCGAAGAGGCGGCTGCACATGGTAAAAACTGGAAAACCCTTCAAGCCGTTCATCAGTAAGGAACAGTTGATACAACGCTACATCGGCGGTGACAGGGAGCCCCCGTGCCTGCGCTTCAGCGATCATCTCGATTCCACGGGCGCTGGTCAGCTGGCTAAAGTGTGCTCGTACGCCGCTTTGCTCAACCAGAAGAAGGTTTTGGGATAGGGCAACGGTTTCAGCTGTCTCTGGGATGCCAGCAAGACCTAGGAAGCTAGCGGTAGGGCCCTCATGAGCCAGCCCGCCTTCTGCTAGATCAGCATCCTGAGACGTAAAGATAACCTTCAAATCAAAGGTCGCTGCGTACTCCAGTGCTCGCCGAAGCGTGCGCATGCCTGCCATGGGAGCCAGCCCATTGGTAAAGGCTACACAGCCTGCACTGTGCAATGTAACGAGTTCGGCAAGTTGCTCTCCGGCCAACCCTTTTGTCAGGGCACCAACAGGAAAGACACGCGCTTTACCTGCCGCTTGCGCACGATCCAGAATGAGTTCGGTGACCGCAGTAGTATCCAGTACGGGCTTGGTAGAAGGCGGACAACACAGGCTGGTTGTACCACCTGCTGCCGCTGCCTGCGTTTCGCTTTCTATAGTGCCTTTTCGGGTATGGCCTGGTTCGCGGAGCGACACATTCAGATCAACAAGGCCGGGAGCTGCTATCAGTCCAGAGGCATCAATTACAGTTTCTGCCTTGAAACCAACAGGGGCTTCACCCAAGGCAATGATATTGCCTTGGGAAACGTGAATATCGGTTATTTGATCGAGGCGGGTGGCGGGATCTATTACTCGCGCCTTGATAATGCTCAGAGTCACTTAGATATTCTCCTGCTCAAGTTGACGCTGGGCCGTTTGCCCGCTCATTGCCATGGATAGAACAGCCATACGTACGGCAATGCCGTAGGTCACCTGATTAAGAATCACAGATTGACTCCCGTCAGCGACGGCCGACTCTATTTCCACTCCACGGTTGATCGGTCCGGGGTGCATGACAATTGCGTCTGGTTTAGCCTGAGCCAGGCGTTGTGTGGTCAGTCCGAACAGCTTGTAATACTCGCCTTCGCTGGGCAGTAGCCCACCCTGCATCCGTTCGCGTTGAAGACGCAGCATGATGACTACATCCACATCTTTCAGTCCGGCCGTCATGTCCGTAAACGTTTTTACGCCATAACTATCTTCAAGGCCGATGGGCAGGAGCGTGCGTGGTGCGACGACGCGAATGTCCTGGCATCCCAGAGTCCGTAGCGCCAGCATATTCGAGCGCGCCACGCGGGAGTGCAGGATGTCCCCAACAATCGCTACAGACAGTTTTTCGAAATCACCTTTGTGACGGCGAATGGTGAGCATATCGAGCATGCCCTGTGTGGGGTGTGCATGACGGCCGTCACCGCCATTGATGATTGCTACCTGTGGACAAACATGCTCAGCAATAAAATGTGCAGCGCCGGAGTCGGCATGTCTGACTACGAACATGTCCGCCGCCATAGCTTCCAGGTTTCGTAAGGTATCGAACAGTGTTTCGCCTTTGCTGGTCGAGGAAGTCGAAACGTTCAGTGTGATGACATCGGCAGAAAGCCGCTTGGCCGCCAGCTCGAAAGTGGTTCGAGTCCGGGTTGAGTTTTCAAAGAAAACATTGCATACCGTTTTGCCGCGCAACAAGGGTACTTTCTTGACTGCGCGTGCGCCTACCTCAAGAAAGGAGTCTGCCGTATCAAGCAGTTCGGTCAGCAGAGGGCGAGGTAAGTCATCCAGGGAAAGAAAATGGCGCAACTGACCATTGGCATTCAGTTGCAAGGAACGCGTAGCGTTGGTCATGGCGGTAAGCCTTGAGTGTCAAATAGCAGAAGAAAGGGCTTTTCGTTCAAAGGCCAGGGGAGTAGGCCCTGTCAGCTTGATGCGCTCATCCGGACCCAAGGGAAGCGTTTGACCAACGATGTCGGGGCGAATAGGAAGTTCGCGCGCCTCCAGATCCAATAGGCAGACGAGGGTCACGCTGGCTGGGCGGCCATAATCGAACAATTCATTTAATGCCGCACGAATGGTGCGCCCGGTCATAAGCACATCGTCAACCAGAACAAGGTGCCTGCCTTCTATTTCAAAGGGGAGGGCAGAGGGTTGTACCTGTGGATGCAACCCATTCTGAGTAAAGTCATCCCGATAGAATGAAACATCCAGGGTGCCTAGAGGCCATTCATTCTGAAGAGCATCCAGTAGCGCTTGAGCAACCCAGACACCTCCGGTTCGGATTCCCACCAAGCAGGGTTCGCTAATACCCTTGCGCTCAAGGTGGCGAGTCAATTGATCCGCCATTTGCGGAATTAGATCGGTAGGATTCGGGGTGCTCATGCATTCTCCTGCGGAGGCTCGGGTTTGACCGTCTCGGCTTGGGCAGTAAGCCAGCCTTCAAGGAGCATGGCAGCGGCCAAGGCGTCGACAGGGCGTTCACGGTAACCATCACGCTGGCCTTGGGCAAGACGTACACCCTTGGCTTCGTATGTGGTCAGGCGCTCATCGTGGGTGTAAACAGGTAGATTGAATCGACCATTGAGGCGTCGTGCGAATTTCTCCGCACGTGTACTCATCTCGCTAGACGTACCGTCCATATTTAATGGAAGGCCCACTACCAGCGCATCGGGTTGCCACTCTTTAAGCAGGCTCTCAACCTTCGACCAGTCCGGCACACCATTTTGTGCTTTGAGAATGCATAGCTCTCGAGCTTGGCCTGTTACAGGCTGGCCCACCGCAACGCCTATCTGGCGCGTGCCGTAGTCAAATCCCAGTACCAGCTTAAATGAGGAAATCATTCAGGCATGACCCGATTGGCTGGTCAATAAGGATAGGTTGATACCTAACTGGGCCGCTGCTGCTTTCAAACGAAGCTCACTGGGAACATCGAACAGAATGGATGGATCGGCCTCGCAGGTAAGCCAGGCATTTTCAGCCAGCTCGACTTCAAGCTGGCCTGCTTCCCACCCGGCGTAGCCCAAGGCAATCAGGTGCTGCTCGGGCCCGTGGCCATCGGCTATGGAAAACAAGATGTCCTGAGAGGTGGAAAGTGCCAGCTCACCCAGCTCCAGTGTTGCCTGGAATTGCGGGCCGGATGGATGAAGAACAAAGCCGCGCTCGACTTGCACTGGTCCGCCGTTATAAATGGCAGTGCTTCTCGAGGAAAGCGGTGGCGCTTCATCAGGGCGCAGCTGTTCCAGAACATCTTCCAGATTTAATGCGCTTGGCTTGTTGATGATAATGCCCATGGCACCATCCTCGCCGTGCTCAACCAGATAGATGAGCGTCTGGGCAAAGTTGGAGTCCGCCATGTGCGGCATGGCGATCAAAAGATGGTTTTTGAGGTATTGCGGAGTGCTAGCGTTCATGCTGCTAGTTTCTAGCTTCATGTAGGAAGCTTCAAGCCTAACTCAACAACATTATTGGCTGGCGAGTCGGTCTCCACGCTCAAAGCGCCATGTCCTTATGATTTCAAGCCTGTCGATATCGCTGAGGTCTCCGCTAAACGGTGCAAATGGCGCAGCCAGGCGCACAATACGCAGGGCGGCTTGATCAAGCACGGTCTGTCCAGAGGATTCGAGGATTTGAACCTCGTAAAGCGAGCCGTCTCGGTTGATAGAGACCAGCAGGCGAAGACTTCCGTAAAGTCGTTCGCGGCGGGCTTGCTCTGGATAGTTCAGGTTGCCGACTCGTTCGATCTTCTTGCGCCAGTCTTCCTTGTACCAGGCGCCTTTGTCCTTCATGGTAGAGGCTGCATTGATCCGGTAGATCTTTGGCCGCTTGGCATACTGCTGACGCTCCTGGGAGAGCTGGGCCTCAAGGCTGGCTATTTCGCTTGAGATCTGAGAATTATCAAAGTGAGGTGTTTCTCGGGCGACAGCTTCAGGCTCGGGTTTTTCTTTCCGGGTAGGTGCCTTGTCCTGGCGTGCCGACTTGGTCGTGACGGCGGCCTTGGGGGTCTTGGATTCAGTGGTTTGCCGAGGGGAGGTCGGCTTGACGGCAGGCTTTATCTCGCTGTCTTTGAATGGCACCTCTTCTGTAGTGCTGGGTGCCAGTGCCTTATCAAGCGTGCCGCTGCCCTGCTGATTTTCCTGGGCCAGAAAATCCGCTTTCTCCGGCGCCTTGTCGCTCTTGAATGAAGCGAGTGTAATCTCAAGGGACTTGCTGACTTCACTAGGTTCCGGCATGGAAAAGCCCAAGCCCAAAATCAGAACGACATGAACCAGTGCCGCTATAAAGAGGGTAAAGCCAAGACGGTCTGCAGGGCGAACGGCAGAGGCGGCAGGCAGCGTATTTGGGATAGCGGCATTCATGATGAGTAGTTGAGATTACGCTATGAGAAAACTGCTAACCGGCAGGACGATCCTGTCGTGCCGGTTGATGACTATTTGAGGAAGTCTGAAGAGAGTTGGGACAAATGTCTATCGTCCAGGTCTCATCGCCACCTTCTTTTCGATGACATCCATCAGCCGCTCAGCGATGCGGGTATCGTAGGCGTTATCAATTTCCCGAATACAGGTAGGGCTGGTCACGTTGATTTCCGTCAGATGCTCGCCAATTACATCCAGTCCTACAAATAGTAGGCCACGCTTGCGAAGCTCAGGTCCTACCTTAGCCGCGATCTCTCTGTCCCTGTCAGACAAGGGTTGCGCGACACCCCGGCCACCCGCCGCCAGATTGCCTCGGGTTTCGCCTTGAGCCGGTATTCTGGCAAGGCAGTACTCCACGGGTTCGCCATCGATCATGAGTACACGCTTGTCGCCACTCTTGATAGCCGGTAGGTAGCGCTGCGCAATGATCTGTTGTGTTCCGTGCTGTGTCAGCGTTTCCAGTATGACTGACAGGTTCGGGTCGCCTTCGCGGTGTCTGAAGATGGACGAGCCACCCATTCCATCGAGCGGCTTGAGGATGACGTCCTGATGGGTTTGGGCAAATTCCCGAATCAAGTCGGCACGGCGACTGACCAGTGTAGGGGGTGTCAATTCTGGGAATAAAGTGGCAAAAAATTTCTCATTGCAGTCGCGAAGGCTGGAGGGCTTGTTAACAATCAACGATCCTTCCCGCTCTGCCTGTTCCAACATATAAGTAGCATAGACATACTCATTGTCGAAGGGTGGATCCTTGCGCATCAGAATGACGTCTAAGTCTGCAAGAGGAATGTCCAGCTCGTCATGCAGGTCGTACCAGTGTTCAGAATTTTGATGTACCTTCAATAAACGGCAGCGCGCACGAGATTTGCCGTCAAGGTGGTACAGGTCCTGCATCTCCATGTAATGTAGTGTCCATCCACGCGCCTGAGCAGCCCACAACATGGCAAGGGAACTGTCTTTTTTGTAGGCAATATGGGCAATGGGATCCATAACTATCCCGATGCGTATGCTCATTGATCGATTCTCCAAAGCAAACGGTTTGACGGCTCTGATCGGCCGACACTGATGAATGCTCAGAGTGGCGATAGCGCGCTTAGTTATCAAGAAAAACCGGTAGTCCGGTGGTTAATAGATAGACCCTGTAGACTGTGCTAAAAAGATTCGATTTCCAGCCGATAGCTTAAAAGGGCTGGAATGCATTGATAAAGGCGTCATAACTCGCCTATGTGGTGGTAAAGCAAACATGGAACAGTACTCCGAAGGTCTGAAGGTAATGGTAATCGATGATTCGAAAACGATTCGTCGAACCGCCGAGACGCTTCTCAAGAAAGTAGGCTGCGAAGTTATTACTGCCGTCGATGGATTCGATGCGCTCGCAAAAATTGCGGATAACCATCCCAACATCATTTTCGTTGATATCATGATGCCTCGTTTGGACGGTTATCAGACCTGTGCGCTTATCAAGAACAATAGCGCATTCAAATCGACGCCGGTCATCATGCTTTCTTCGCGTGACGGCCTCTTTGACAAGGCTAAGGGTCGGATCGTTGGGTCCGATCAATACCTGACCAAACCGTTCAGCAAAGAAGAGCTGATCGGCGCAATAAAAAACCATGTGCCTAATTTTACCCCAGTCGAGCATACGTCCTGAGGCGTCTGGTTCGTGGTACTGACCAAGTAGGATTCGAAAATGGCTAGAATTTTGATAGTCGATGATTCACCGACTGAAATGTACAAGCTGACCGCCATGCTGGAAAAGCACGGCCATCAGGTTCTCAAGGCTGAAAACGGTGCTGATGGCGTTGCCTTGGCTCGTCAGGAAAAGCCCGATGTCGTTCTGATGGACATCGTGATGCCCGGTCTGAACGGTTTTCAGGCAACCCGTCAGTTAACCAAAGACAGCGAAACCAGCCAGATCCCTGTCGTTATCGTGACGACCAAGGATCAGGAGACCGACAAGGTCTGGGGCAAGCGTCAAGGTGCGCGTGATTATCTGACGAAGCCGATTGATGAAGACACATTGTTGAAAACCTTGGCTGGTGTACTCAGCGCTTAAGGTCATTCAAGGCAGGATCTTCATATGAATGGAAGCCATACTCCTTATACCCTTTTCGCTCAGATCGATCAGCGATGCCGGGACTTGGCGGCGGGATTGCCTGCTCAGCAGGAGGTGGTGCGCTCATGGAGCGGGGTCGGGTTCCGTATGGGAGGCCGTCTGTTTGTTGCTCCAATGGGGGAGGTGAGCGAAATTCTCCATGAGCCTCGTTATACCCTTTTACCTGGCGTAAAAAGCTGGGTGAAGGGTGTAGCCAATGTTCGCGGACGCTTGCTTCCCTTGATGGATCTCAATGGATTTCTGGGCGGCGAGTCATCGTCTGTTCGTGCTCAGCGCCGTGTTCTGGTTGTTGATCACCAGGACATTTATGCTGGACTGATCGTCGATGAAGTGTTTGGTATGCAACATTTTTCAATCACTTCCTTCAGTGAAAAGTCCGCTGCGCCGATAGAAAAGCTAGAGGCTTTCATTCACGGGGTTTTTATCCGGGAATCGGAGTGGTTGGTTTTCAGTCCACACGCACTGGTTCAACACCAGCAGTTTTTAAACGTTGCCGCTTAGCGCACAACGTAACATCAGTATCGCCACGCTTCTCTGTATAAGACATGCAGGCGGACACATCCATGCTGAACGAGAGCCAGTCAAGCTGGCCATCTAATTGCATGGGCAATGGATTGTGGGGCCAAATGAATTGGCTTTATCACAAAGGAATATGCAATAAACCGGTCCAGGCGGGGGCCAGCAATGAAGAAAACGAGTACGGGGAAAACGAGTCCTTTGGTCGCCGGCCTTTTTGTCGCGCTGATCATTTCAATTGTTCTGCTTTTCGCAAACTTCGCGTATCTCAGTACGCAAGCCAACCACGATAAGCAATATCTTGAGCATGCGGGTGAGTTGCGTGTTCTCTCACAGCGTATTTCCACCAACGCGAGTGAGGCTGCAACAGGTAAGCCCGAGGCATTCAATCAGCTTAAGGCGGCTCGTAACGAGTTCGAAAGACGCTGGGATATCTTGCGTAACGGTAATGAGCTAGCAGGTTTGCCGCCTTCTTCATTGTCTGTTGCCCCACAAATGGAAGCGGTACAGGCTGAATGGGATCGTGTCCGGAAAAGTGCGGATGACATTACGGCCAGTGAGCAGACCGTACTATCATTGCATCAGCTTGCGACTACGCTTGCCCAGACGATTCCCCAGTTGCAGGTGGAGTACGATGAGATCGTTAACATCCTGCTGGAGCGTAAGGCACCCGCTGAACAAGTAGCGGTCGCGCAACGTCAGTCACTCCTGGCTGAGCGTATTCTGGGTTCGGTTAACAAGGTGCTGGCTGGCGATCAGTCTGCTGTTCAGGCCGCCGATAGTTTCGGTCGTGATGCCAGTATGTTTGGCCGTGTCTTGAACGCGATGCTTGAAGGCAACGCTTCGATGAACATCGCAAAAGTGACTGACCCTGAGGCTGTTAGCCGTTTGAATGAGGTTAACGAGCTGTTTGAATTCGTTTCCGGCAACGTGGACGAAATTCTCGGTACGTCTTCTGAGCTGCTTGTCGTGCGTGAAGCAGCCAACCAGATTTTTGCCAGTTCACAGCAGCTTTTGACCAAAGCGTCGGATCTGGCGCAAGGTTATGGCAACGTAACGGCTGAGCGACGTATCAACGTCCTCGGTAACTACGTTCTGGGCCTTATCGCGTTGGTATCGATTATTTCAATCGGTCTTATCATTGTAAAAGAAGCACGTCAGCGTCTGGCTGAAACCAATGAAAAGAACCAGCGTAACCAAGCTGCGATTCTTCGCTTGCTTGACGAAATTGCAGACCTTGCCGACGGTGACCTGACCGTAGAGGCAACCGTTACCGAAGACTTTACAGGGGCGATTGCTGACTCGATCAACTACTCGATCGACCAGTTGCGTGACCTGGTTAAAACCATTAACCAGACAGCGGTTCAGGTATCGGCAGCTGCTCAGGAAACTCAGTCAACCGCTATTCATCTGGCGGAGGCTTCCGAGCACCAGGCGCAGGAAATCGCCGGGGCTTCTGCCGCTGTTAACGAAATGGCAGTTTCTATTGACCAGGTATCGGCCAACGCCTCCGAGTCGACTGCGGTAGCAGAGCGCTCTGTATCCATTGCAAACAAGGGCAACCAGGTCGTACATAATACGATCGTGGGCATGGATAACATCCGTGAGCAGATTCAGGACACTTCCAAGCGGATCAAGCGACTGGGTGAATCCTCCCAAGAGATCGGTGACATCGTTAGCTTGATTAACGACATTGCCGACCAGACAAACATTCTGGCCCTTAATGCGGCCATCCAGGCTTCGATGGCCGGTGATGCGGGTCGCGGCTTCGCCGTGGTAGCCGATGAAGTTCAACGTCTTGCTGAGCGTTCCTCTGGCGCAACCAAGCAGATCGAAGCCCTTGTAAAAGCGATTCAGACCGATACCAACGAAGCTGTTATTTCCATGGAGCAAACGACCTCCGAAGTAGTTCGTGGTGCCTCTCTGGCCCAGGACGCGGGTGTGGCGCTCGAGGAAATTGAAAAGGTTTCCAGAGCGTTGGCAGGTCTGATCCAGAACATTTCCAATGCTGCGCGTCAGCAGGCGTCGTCTGCAGGTCACATCTCGAACACCATGAACGTCATTCAGGAAATTACTTCGCAAACCTCTGCCGGTACTACCGCTACCGCTCGTAGCATTGGAGACCTGGCGAAGATGGCGAATGAAATGAGACGTTCGGTTTCGGGCTTCAAGCTGCCAGAAGATCAGTCTCCTAGCTAAGTGCATAGCTCGTACGGAGCGGCGAGAGGTATGGACACTATCGCAACGAATGTCGAGCATCCCCAGGGCTGGAGTTTCCAGCCCTCAATGGAAATGCTGCCAAGCGAATTCATCGCTTGGCAGCATTTGCTTGAGAGTCGTGTTGGGATTGTTATCGATATCGCGAGGCGCCCATTTTTTCAGACCCATTTGACGAGCCGTATGCGAGCGCTGGGTATCAACGATTACGCAGACTACTATCGATATGTAACACGGGGAGTGACGGGCGCAAGGGAATGGACTGATCTGCTGAATCACTTAACCACGCAGTTCACTCAGTTTTTTCGCCACCTTCCTTCCTTCGAGACGTTGGAGGCTTATTTGAGTCAGCGTATCCAATTGGACAGCGAGGCAACCTTGTCTTTGTGGAGTGTGGGTTGCTCCAGTGGAGAAGAAGCTTACTCAATGGCAATAACGGCCTCAGAGACCTTCCGCAAGGCGGGTTTATCCGAGCGCTACGGTGTCTTTGCTACAGACATTAGTTCACATGCCTTGAGCAACGCTCGTCTTGGAATATATGCCTCTGAGAAAGTTAAGCATTTAGATAGTTCGCTGCTTGATCGCTATTTTTCAAATCATGCAGATGGAACGTTTTCCATAGCTTCCGCTTTGAAAGCTCGCCTGTGTTGCGCGCGATTGAATGTGCTCGAGCTTGGTAGAACACCCATATCTGGCATGGATGTCATTTTCTGTCAAAACCTGCTCATTTATTTTCGTCGGTGGCTTCGTAAGGACATTCTCAATCAGCTTGTCAGCAAGCTGAACCCCGGCGGACTTTTAGTAATTGGCGTGGGAGAGGTCACTGGCTGGAGTCATCCAGACCTGATCCCGGTCGCTGATGAGCGTGTTTTGGCTTTTACCCGCAGGGTAGCTTAACGGTATGAATGGAGTGAATATGGCAGATCGGCACGATTATGTCGCTCTGGAGTGGGTGAAGGGTGAGATTGCCGAAACGCTGAAGCAAGCCCAGCATGCACTTGAAGCTTTCGTTGAGAATCCTCAGGACACTACCCGGATTCGCTTCTGCCTGACCTACATTCACCAGGTCCACGGCACCCTGCAGATGGTCGAGTTCTATGGCGCGGCGCTGCTTGCCGAAGAAATGGAGCGGCTGGCCGAGGTGCTTCAGAACGATCCGGTAGCAGCCCAGAGTGATGCGCTTGAAGTTCTGATGCGAGCCATCTTGCAACTTCCATCCTATCTGGATCGCATTCTCGGTGCCCGTCGCGACCTGCCGATGATGGTGCTGCCGCTTCTGAATGAACTGCGTGCAGTCAGAGGCGAGAAGCCTTTATCCGAGGTTAACTTCTTCTCGCCAGCTTCTCCGCCTCTTGTGCCGCTTCTCGAGCCTGAAGAGCTGGCTCGCAGACAAGCAACCGATTGGCCGGTAGTCGTACGCAAACTCCGTCAGGTTTTACAGGTTGCACAAGTCAGCCTGTTCCGTAACCAAGGTGTTGCCAGTCACCTCAATTATCTGACGAAGGTGTTCGAGCGTCTTGAGCATTTATGCGCAGGCAGTCCGCTTGGCGAGTTGTGGCCGATGGCTTCTGCTCTGATTGAAGGACTCAGCGCTGGCGTCTTCGAGAACGATAGCCGCGTACGTGTATTTCTGCGTCGCATCGATAATGAGCTCAAGCGGCTGCTGGCAAGCGGAACAGCGGCACTCAATGTGCCAGCTTCTTATGATCTGACACGCGATCTGCTTTTCTATCTGGGCCAAGCTACAAGCGATACGCCCCGAATAAAGGAAATAAAGGCTCTCTACAAGCTCGAAGAAGCGCTGCAGATTTCAGGGCAGGGTGATACTGGAAACAATGGAAGCATTGGTCCGGATCGCGATGCGATGCGCTCTGTGGTAACAGCGCTATGCGAAGAGCTGGTGCGCATCAAGGACAGCCTTGATTTGTATGTACGTAGCGACCGTCAGCAGTCTAGCGAGCTGGGCGCACTGCTGCTTCCCTTGAAGCAAATTGCAGACACGTTGGCTGTCCTGGGCTTTGGCCAGCCGCGTCGCGTCATTCTAGATCAGATCGATCAGGTCTCGGCGCTGGCCGCTGGGGATGTGCCCGGCACCGATTCTGCGCTTATGGATATCGCAGGTGCGTTGCTTTATGTCGAGGCAACACTGGCGGGCATGATTGGCGTGACGGATCATGGCGATGATGAGGAGTCTCATCTTCCCACGACAGACGTTGCCCAGGTACATCAGCTTGTCATTAGAGAGGCGCGTAATGGTCTTGAGCAGACCAAAGATGCCATTATCGAATTCATAGCCTCTCAATGGAATCATGAGCATTTGTTGCCGATTCCCCAGTTGCTGACCCAGGTTCGAGGCGGCCTGGGCATGATTCCTCTGGAGCGTGCAGCAGGCCTGGTTGAGGCATGTAATCGCTATATTCAGCAAGAGCTCCTGGCTCGCCAGGTCGTTCCAGACTGGCAGAGCTTGGACACGCTGGCAGATGCTATTACCAGTGTCGAATATTACCTTGAACGTCTCGCTGACGACTCCAATGCACAGCAGGAGCTGATTCTTGATGTAGCAGAGGAGAGCATGGAAACCTTGGGCTATCCCTTGGTATCCAGTTCGACTGATGTGCCTCTGGTTATAGAGGAAATCGCTACAGAGCCGACGCCGGACGCAAGCGCTGACAGCGCTATGAGCGATGCTGATGCAGAGGTTGAAGAGCTTGTCCATGTTGAAGCGGTTGATTCGCTCGAAAGCAGCTCTCCTGAAGCCAGCACCGCTTCTGGTGTTGACGGCCAACAGCAGGACGCCACATCACTTGAGCCGATGGCGGAGGAGGCGCTTTCTCACGAGCCCTCGACAGAGCCAGAACTGCCTGCCGACGCAGCTGCCGGTGCCTTGGAAGCCAGTGATGACGCGCAGGGGGCCACTGCGTGTCTGGATGCAACGCAGCCGACTGAGACTGAGGCGTTACCTGAACACGTCGATACAGTAGCTGACGCCTCTCTCCCCAGTCATGGCGAAGAGACAGATATGGATCTGGGGGATGTCATGGCCTCCCCTGTGCAGGCTATCAATCCGCCTGCAAAAGAAGCTCCTCCCTCTATTCTTCCTCCTCCTGTTGAGGAGGAGCCTGTCGATGAAGATTTGAGAGAAGTCTTCATCGAAGAGGCAGAAGAAGTACTCGAAACGCTTAACACGTATATTCCCCGCTGGCTAACTAATGCCTCGGATCGTGAAGCGTTATCTGAGAGCCGTCGAGCCTTCCATACTTTGAAAGGCAGTGGGCGCATGGTGCGCGCCTTGATCATTGGCGAGCTCTCATGGGCAGTTGAAAATCTTCTCAACCGTGTCATCGACCACAGTGTAGAAACCTCTGCCGATATTCAGCATGTAGTAAACGAGGTCGTACAGCTACTGCCGCAGCTGATTGATGAATACGAGCTGAATGCTCAGCGTCAGCGTAACGATGTCGATTACCTTGCAGCGGCGGCTCATGCGCTGGCCCGTGGGCTTCCCATCCCAGACGCGTTTGAGTCTTCTGAACAGGTAGAGCCTGCTTCTGAGGATGAAAATGCTGACGTCGAGGCTCCGGTTACGGCTGTAGACCATGCTGAAGAGCCAGAGCCAGAGCCAGAGCCAGAGCCAGAGCTTAGCCTTGAAGCTGATGACGAAAAGTCGCTGGATGCACAGGTTACAAGCGAGCCTGTGTTTGAAGAGCTGCCTGAGCGTGAAAATGTTGATCCGTTGCTATTGGATATCTTCCGTAATGAGGCGGAGGCTCATCTTGCAACAATTGCGGAATACCTCGAACAGGCGGACCCTGAGGTACCTCAACAGGTTACTGATAATCTGCTGCGTGCCTTGCATACCCTCAAGGGTAGCGCTCATATGGCAGGTATTTCAGCGATTGCTGACCTTGCTTCGTTGTTGGAGCGTGTTGTTAAGGAATACAAGGCAAGCCATACACCGTTTGGCTCTGAAGAGCAGCAGGTGCTGGCGGATGCAGCGTATTCGATAGAGGACGGCCTCAGACAATTGAGTGACGACCATATCGATATTCAGCTTATCGATAATGATGCCTTGTTGGCTCGATTGCAGGATCTGCTGGAGCAAAGATCCGAGCAGACCGCTTCGATCGATGCGGCAGAGTCGAATACGCATCACAATCGTCAACGCCTCTCCGATTTTCTTATCGAGAGCATGGATATCCTGCTCAAGGCCGATGGGCTGCTAGAGGCCTGGCAAGCAACGGGTGATGATGCTCATCATGCTGCCTCGCTGTCCGCTGAGTTCACCCATTTCTCTGATCGGGCCGCTAACGCGGGGCTTTCAGACGTGGAGGCATTGAGTTCAGCTCTTTGCGAGGTCTATCAATCCTGCATTAGTGCGCATATTCCTCATCGTGACGTGTTCTTTGAGGAAGTGCTGGCTTCCCAGGAAGCCTTGGTCAGCATGCTTAACCAACTGGCCGTGGGGCTTAGAGCCACACCTCAGGGTGAGCGCATCAATGCCTTGCAATTGCTTCTTGCTGAACTGGATGATCCTGAGACTGAGACTGAGACTGAGACTGAGACTGAGACTGAGACTGAGACTGAGACTGAGACTGAGACTGAGACTGAG
>NZ_WOEJ01000019.1:0-104220 GCF_019400845.1 Pseudomonas sp. MAG002Y
GTCGACATTACCGAGATCAACTCGCTCAACCAGCAGGGCGTGGAAAACCTGAACGCAACCCTGGGCGCTTGCCATGCGCTGGAGCAACAGGCCAATCGCCTCGATCAGCTCGTTTCAAGTTTCAGAATCTGACTTGGGAAAAGCCTCGCCATTAAGACGAGGCTTTCTTTAGTTGTCTTGCAAAGGTGCAACCAAGTTGCTACCAATCTATGCACCTTTTTGATGCGGGTTGCACACATTGTTACCGTTATAAGCACAATTAAAGTGCGAGCTATTCATATGGATGAAACCATTCAGCAAGCCTATGGCAAGGAGTAAGCTTAAAAATCGTGCACATTGGTAGAAGTTCGCTTCAATTTATGGCATTTAGCAAAGGTGTTTGGTAGCTGGCTCATATATTGCTGCTGAAGGGTTTTTCCGCTTTAGGTAGCACCTATGAGCCAAGTACATAATGAAAAAAGCCTTTCACCCGCTCTAAAACCCCGCCATGTCACTATGCTTTCAATCGCTGGGGTAATCGGTGCCGGTTTATTTGTAGGATCCGGCCACGCCATTGCCGCTGCAGGTCCCGCTGTTCTGCTGGCCTATGCACTGGCAGGCACCCTTGTCGTACTGGTTATGCGCATGTTGGGCGAGATGGCGGTAGCCTCGCCGGACACGGGTTCTTTTTCTTCTTACGCGCAACGCGGCATTGGACGTTGGGCAGGGTTCACAATCGGTTGGTTGTACTGGTGGTTCTGGGTACTGGTTATCCCCCTCGAAGCCGTTGCCGCAGCGTCCATTCTGAACTCCTGGTTCCCTGTAGTGGCTACGTGGCAATTTGCACTGGCTATCACTGCGCTTCTTACCGTTACCAATCTGTTTAGTGTTGCCAAATACGGTGAGTTCGAGTTCTGGTTCGCGCTGCTCAAGGTTATGGCTATTGTTGCGTTCATTGCGCTGGGTGCATTTGCCTTGGCCGGTGGGCTGCCAGGACGGGAAGTCAGCGGCCTGGGACGCCTGATGGAAATGACCGGTGGGTTTATGCCCCATGGCTTTGGCGCAGTGCTGGGTGCCTTGCTTACGACAATGTTCAGCTTCATGGGCACCGAGATCGTGACCATTGCTGCGGCTGAGTCCAAGAATCCTTCCAAACAAATCAGCAAGGCGACTAACTCGGTTATCTGGCGTATTGCACTGTTCTATCTGGTGTCGATTTTCCTGGTTGTTTCCATGGTTCCGTGGAATGACCCCCAACTGCCTATCGTGGGTTCGTATCAGCGTGCGCTTGAGGTGATGTCCATCCCGCACGCCAAGCTGATCGTGGATGTTGTGGTGCTGGTGGCAGTAGCCAGTTGTCTGAACTCGGCCCTGTATACCGCCTCACGCATGCTGTTCTCGCTGAGCCGTCGTGGCGATGCACCTGCAATGACAGGGCGTGTCTCGGCAAACGGCGTCCCCCGCTCGGCTGTATTGGCCAGCACGGCCGTAGGGTTTATGAGTACCATTGCAAACTACACTATGCCTGAAGCCGTCTTTGGCTTCCTGCTGGCAACCTCCGGCGCTGTTGCCTTGCTGGTTTATCTGGTCATCGCCATTTCCCAGCTGCGTCTGCGTCACAAGTTGGAAGCCCATGGCGAGGTGATCGAGTTTCGCATGTGGCTGTTCCCCTACCTGACCTGGGCAGTTATCGTTTTCATCGTTGGCGCATTGACCGTCATGCTGTTCAGCGAGGCGCACCGTATGGAAATCATGGCAACCGGCCTGCTGGCCCTGATCGTGGTCGCCATCGGCAATCTGGTGGGCAAGCGCCATGCGGCGGCCAACCGGGTACCTGCCGCTGTCGTTCAGGGACGCTGAAGGACGCTCAATAAAAACACTTGATACAAAAAAGCCAGGATCAGAAACGGTCCTGGCTTTTTTGTATGCAGCCTGGCGTATTACCTGGCCGCTGCTCGCCGTAAGGCTAGAAGATACCGCCTCCCTGGCCTGTAAGTACATCGAAGAGCAGCTTGATGTTCAACGCGACGATCAGCAGGGCGATAAACCATGCCAGCGCCGCCACGCTACGACTAATGGCAAAACTGCCCATTAATGTGCGATTTGATACGAACCGTACCAGCGGTATCACTGCAAATGGCAACTGCATGGACAAAACGACTTGACTCAGGACCAGCAGTTTTGCCGTGCCGCTTTCCCCGAACAGGATGGTAACCGCCACGACTGGAATGATGGCCAGCCCGCGAGTGATCAGGCGACGTGCCCAGTCTGGCAGACGCAGGTTGAGAAAGCCTTCCATGACAATCTGACCCGCCAGGGTGGCCGTCACAGTGGAGTTGATCCCTGAAGCCAATAGCGCTACCGCAAACAGTATCGAGGCGATACCTACGCCCAGCATGGGTGATAACAGGTGGTACGCCTGATCGATTTCCTCGACGTCTGTACGACCTGCCTGATGAAAGACAGCCGCTGCTGTAATCAGAATGGCCGCATTGACGAACAGGGCCAGCATAAGGGCAATGGTACTGTCCGTTACCGCCCAGCGAATACCCTGACGGCGACCTTCTTCCGTACGGGGGTAGGCACGCGTCTGCACGATGGAGGAGTGCAGATACAGATTGTGCGGCATCACGGTCGCACCGATGATACCGATGGCCAGGTAAAGGGCTTCTGGATTCATCACCACTTCTGCCTGGGGCAAAAAGCCTTGGAGAATCTCGCCCACGGCGGGTTGTGCGAGCATCATCTGAACGCCAAAGCAGGCGAAGATAATGGTCAAAAGGGCGATGACAAAGGCCTCCAGCCAGCGGAAACCACGGCGCATCAAAAGCAGAATGATGAAGACATCGGCGGCGGTAATGATGGCTCCCCAGACCAAAGGAATACCAAACAATAGATTCAAGGCAATGGCGGTGCCGATTACCTCAGCCAGATCGCAGGCAATGATTGCTACCTCGCAGGCGATCCAGAGAAGGAAATTGACTGGCCTGGAGTATTGATGGCGGCAGGCCTGCGCAAGATCCAACCCCGATGCGATACCCAGCCGCGCTGCCAGCGACTGGAGCAGAATAGCCATGAGGTTGGACAGCAGGATCACTGACAGCAGCATATAGCCAAACTTGGAGCCGCCCGCGAGGTCGGTTGCCCAGTTGCCCGGATCCATATAGCCCACGGCTACCATGTAGCCAGGGCCGATAAAAGCCATCAGACGACGCAGCCAGTGCCCGGTTGCAGGAACAGGCACGCTGGCGTTCATTCGTCCCAGGCTGGGGCGCGGTTCTTCCCTGTCACCCCAGGAAAGTGCTGCATAAGTGGCCGACTCTTTCATGTAATGAACGCTCGCAAGGATTGTACAACGTAATACATATGAAACTTAGCCTAGGCTAAGTTTCCAAGCACGGGCAATAAAACTTATCTATTTCAAGGATTGACGGTTAAACATTTTGGCGTTGCAGAGGGGATCGGTCAGAATAGGGCGGCGCTATCCGTGTGTATCGGGCGCTTGATTCATTCTGGAGAATGTGTGGTGAGCAAAGTTCGAGGAGAAGCGGTATCGATGAAACCCTTGGTAGAGGCTTCCGTACACATGGAAGGCTTTCAGCAGGTGCGTGAAGCGCATCGGCAGGAACTCATTGAGGATTACGTCGAACTGATTTCCGACCTGATCCATGCCCACGGCGAGGCGCGCCAGATTGATATCGCCACCCGGATTGGCGTCGCCCAGCCTACGGTCGCGAAAATGCTCAAGCGTCTTGCTACCTGTGGCTATGTCGTCCAAAAGCCGTACCGGGGCATCTTCCTGACGCCGGAGGGGGAAGCGCTCGCCCAAGCCAGCCGTGAACGGCACCACATTGTCGAGTCCTTCCTCCTGGCCCTGGGAGTGGATCCAAGCGTTGCCCGACGTGACGCGGAAGGTATCGAACACCATGTCAGCAGCGAAACGTTAGACATCTTTCGCCGCTTCGTGGAAGCCAAGCACGGCTGACCTTTTATAAGGGCGTTCAACTCAAATCATGCAACGGCTTGTCCAGTGCAGGCCCAACGGTAAAGTCCGAGAATACGATTTCCAGGCCAGCGCGTTCGGGCGTGCAGCAGAACGGTCCGACTTCAACGGCGCTGGAGCCTGGAAAATAGGCCAGCCTTAGCAATGGCCACTCTTGCCCATCCAGCGAATACTGAATTCTCAAGGCGTTGTCCTTGAGGGTCGCCCTGAGCCAGAAGGTATCAGGCTCGCCCGGCAGTGCACCTACAGCCCAGTCCGAATGGCCCAGCGTCAACACGCTGCCGATGAGGCGTTGGCCATCACTGACCTCTATGCCCGCTTTACACCATGTGGTGTTGTTCAGACGGATCATGAGTCCTGCCTGATCATAGAGTTCGCTGAACCGACCCTCCACTTTCACCGTTGCCGTGAAGTCACCTCCTGCGGCGACGTGAAACCAATGTCCGGTGTCTCTGATAAAGCCATAATAAGTCTCGCGCCAGAAGTCGGTACGCGCATCCGTTGTCACGCGCAGGTGATCATTCTCAAGTGCCCAGCGGCTGGGCTCGTTCAACCATTTGCAGTGATTCCACATGATCTGGACTCCAGGGGTCAGTGCGAAGGAGGGTTGGTACGATCGGCGTTGTCTATTGTTCTCAGCACCCGGCAGGGATTACCTACCGCCACCACATGGGCCGGGATATCTTTCGTTACGACGCTACCTGCGCCAATGACAGCGCCTTCGCCAATCGTCACGCCTGGCAACACTGTAACGCCCCCACCAATCCAGACGTTGTCGCCGATGGTAATGGGATGCGCATATTCCAGACCCTGGTTTCGTCGTTCTGCATCCAGCGGATGGCCAGCCGTGTAAAGTCCTACGTTGGGCGCTATGAATACGTTGCGGCCAATGCTGACCTTGGCGCAGTCCAGAATCACCAGATTGACATTGGAATAGAAATTTTCTCCCAGCTCGATGTTATAGCCGTAATCGCAATGAAAGGGCGCCTCGATGAGCACATGCTCCCCTGTCTTGCCCAACAGCGTTTTCAAAATACGCTTTTTGCCCTCAAGGTCCCGAGGATCAAGGTGGTTATAAGCATGAACCTGAACCTTGGCCTCCAGGCGCTGCTGGATAAGTTCAGCATCATTGTTGGCGTCATAGAGCAGGCCGGCGGCCGCTTTTTCGCGTTCATTCATGGCAGGCTTCCTTGATTCGACGTTCCGAATGCAATCGACTGTCTCGTACAGCAGGTGCCAGCAGAACCGTGGCCGCTACCAATACCAGCACAACCACCATGGCCATGCGTAACCCGTAGGCTTGTCCAATGAAGCCCAGCGAGGGCGGGCCGATCAGAAAAGCGAGATAGCCTACGGTTGCAACGGCCGCTACCCGCTTGGCCGACTGTTCGCCAGAGTCGCCGGCAGCAGAGATCCCCACCGGAAAACCCAGCGATGCGCCAAGCCCCCAGAAGAGTACGGAGGCCGCCGCCAAGATGGGGTTGTCAGAGAACGACACGAGGGCGATACCTAACGCACCGGACAGGGCACTGGCCCGTATGACGGCCTCTCGGCTGAATCGCTGGAGGATATAGGTGCCTGAGAAGCGCCCTATCGTCATGGCCGTGGTAAAGCCAGCATACGCGAGTGCGCTAGACGCGGGATCGAAACCGTGTCCATCGACCATCAACAGCGGCAGCCAGTCGGTGGCGGAGCCTTCCGCCAGGGCAAGCGCCAGTACGATCAGACCGATCATGATCAGCGTCTTGTCTTTCCAGGGTTTGAAAGGCGTGACCGACTGCTGCTCTGTCTTGGCGGTCTGCGTCTGCCCGGTACCCGGGGGGATGGCGAGGCACGCCCAGACGCAGGGAAGCAGGGTTGCCGCGCCCATGAGAATAAGATGCCAGAAGACCGGCAGCGAAAGATGAGTCAGTCCCAGGCTGATCAGCGAGCCTGCCAATGTACCAAGGCTGAAGCAGCCATGAAGCGCGGGCAGAAGCGGTTTGCGTGTAGTGGTTTCAAGTTCGGCGCCCTCGATATTGATGGCGATGTCCGAAAGGCCAAGACCCAGGCCGAACAGAAAAAGCCCGGCAAACACACCAATGGCTAGCGAGGCGGTAGAAGCTCCGGCAATAGCCAGAAACCCCAGGTATACCAATACCAATCCACCACCAATGACCGGTCGGGTACCCAAGCGGCTCACCAGGCGGCCCGAGGCAAGTACGCCGAGCATGGCGCCCAATGACAGGCCGAACAGGATCATGCCCATCTCACTGGTCGAGGCACTCAGCAAGTCCCGGATATCGGGTGTCCGGGTTACCCATGACGCCAACAGGAGTCCGGGGATCAAAAACAGTACAAACAGAGCGGTACGTCTGCGCCGAATCGCGGGTGTCACGGATTCACTCCATCCTAGGTAAAACAAAATCAGGGCTTATGTGTACGTTCGTACACATGGTAGCCTGTTCGTTCCATCCGTCCACCCGACCTATACGGTTACGTTGCATTGTTTCGGAGACTGACACGGCATGCCCTCTGAACGACGTCTGGATCCTGAGCGAAGGAGTCGCATCATTGATGCCACTCTGGAGGTCATCGCGCGTGATGGCGTGTCAGGCGCTACCCACCGCCGCATCGCAGCCGTAGCTGATGTGCCACTGGGCTCCATGACCTACCACTTTGACGGCATCGAGCACTTGCTCAAGGAAGCGTTCACCCGTTTTGCCTGGTCCATTTCTGCCCGCTTCGATGCTCTCCTGGGCGCAGCCAAGACACCCGAGCAAGCCCTCGACGCCGTGGCGGATGTGATCTGTGGCGATTTCTGGCAGGAAGACAATGGCCGCGTGATGACGCTTTCCTACGAACTCTACGCCTACGCGAGTCGCAACCCCGCAATGAAGTCGATCATGCAGGACTGGATGTTTCGCAGTCAGCGGGCACTGGCGCAGCATTTCGATGCACGCACTGCCAGAACGCTAGATGCTCTGATCGAAGGGCTGACCATACATCGCTCCGTTGAGCAAGAGCCGACGACCCGTGAAGATGTTCTGCGGGTGATCAGGTTGATCGTCAATGGCTGAATGCATTTGTCTACGCGGATTCGCTTGCGTCTAATAGTTAATTATATTAACTATTAGACAGAGGTAACCGCTGCTGTCATCCGGTGTCGCCTCTGTGATTGCTCTTTGACTGCTCCGACAATAAACACAAGAAGGACGCACCATGAAGCGAACCATTATCCACAAGACGCTGGCCGTTGCTGGCTGCCTGAGTGCTTTAGCTTTTGTTATTCCCCTCGCCAGCGCTGACTCCACCCTCTCGTTGCAAGGTAGTTGCACCTCGCTGGCAAGCAAGCTTGCCACGCTTGATAACACTCTGATTGACACAGCCACGCGGATTGATGCCGGTGAGCTCAAGGTCGGCGGGCACGATATTGCGGCCCACTGCCTGATTCAGGGGCGCATGAATCCTCGAACTGGTATCGATAGCGCCCATTATGCCGTTGGCTTTGAGATGCGCTTGCCCCTGGCCTGGAACGGACGGTTCTTCTATCAGGCCAATGGCGGGCTGGATGGCAACGTAGTTACCGCTACAGGCGGGCTGGGCGGAGGGCCGGTCACTAATGCCCTCGATAAAGGCTTTGCCGTTCTGAGCTCCGATGCCGGTCATACGGCGCAACAGAACATGACATTTGGCATCGACCCGCAGGCCCGTCTCGACTATGGCTATCAGGCGGCCTTGAGACTGACGCCCATGGCCAAGCAGGCGTTACAGATAGCCTATGGCAGGCGGCCTGAACACTCCTACTTCGGTGGATGCTCCAATGGCGGTCGGCATACCTTTGTAGCCATGAATCGGCTGGCGAACGACTACGATGGCTTCCTGGCCGGTGCACCGGGCTATCGGCTTCCCCTGGCAGCGGTAGCCAGTATCTTTGGGGCGCAGCAGTATGCCAAGGTCGCCACGGATCCCAATGACTTGTCTACTGCATTCACTGCCCAGGAACGTGCCCTGGTTGCAAAACGCGTCCTGGCACGTTGCGATGCCTTGGATAGTGCTACCGATGGGCTTGTGCAGGATTACCCGCGCTGCCAGCGTACGTTCAGCCTGTGGCGAGATGTTCCCACCTGTCGGGGTGAGCGCAACGGTCAGTGCCTGAGCATTGCGCAGAAGCGTGCCATAGACCCTATTTTCAAGGGAGCTACAACGCGGGTGGGCAAGCGATTCTATTCGAGTTTCCCCTATGACAGCGGACTTGCGACCAAGGATGTAGCTTCCTGGGAGTTCGAGTCGCCTATCAGCCGTGACTCATTGGCTGTGGGTATTGTATTTGGCGTACCGCCGGTAAGCCCGGCGACGTTCGATGGCAAGTCGCTGGCCCTCAACAGCTCCATTGATGATCTGCTCGCACGAATCACACGTTCTAATGCGATCTACACCGAATCCGCCATGCGATTCATGACACCCCCGAATCCTACCCGTCTTGATTTACTCAGGCAGCGGGGAGCCAAGGTCATGGTGTATCATGGCGTTAGCGATCCTATTTTCTCGGTTGACGATACTGTAGCTTGGTATGAGGGCCTTCAGAGGGCCAACCGAGGACAGGCAGAGCGGTTTGCCCGCCTTTATACCGTACCGGCCATGGGGCATTGCCAGGGTGGACCGTCCACCGATCAATTCGACATGTTGACGCCTCTGGTCAACTGGGTTGAAAAGGGCAGGGCGCCAGAAGAGATCATTGCTACCGCACGCGGCGTAGGTAATGCAGGCGGAGTGAATGCTGACGTTCCGGCGGACTGGTCACCTGCACGGACACGCCCACTGTGTCCTTACCCGCGTATTGCCCTGTACAACGGCACCGGCGATATCGAGTCGGCAGCAAGTTTCAGCTGCCGTGAACGACCCCGTGGCTCGTCTGGAAACACGGAGCTGTAAGTCTGGTAGAAGCGCTCCGAGGAATGCTTCGGAGCGCTTCTGGTTTACTAGCCGTTTCTGGCCATTTTCAAGGGCAGACCGCACCGTGCATTACTGGTGCGCTGTAACAGATGTGGAGGCCACATGCCAGGAATGGGCTGAGCCAGACGGATTTTAAGAAACTCGGTCGCATCTGCTGCCCGCTCGCGACCGCCTCCGCCAGGGAAGTTGTTGTCGTTGACCACGAGCAGGGTGCGCTCGTCCAGCGGCAGCACGTCTTCGATAGTGACATAGGGGAACGTGAATACATTTGATCCATCGCCGTTCAGGTCGTCTGGATCGTCCAGGCGCATCAGATCGACCAGTTCGGTCTTGCGTACCACACCGCCATTAGGCACGGCACGGGTGTCGATCAGGTAGATCCGCTTGAACGGGACGCCATTGGTGGCTGTGCCGCCGTTACGCTCGATGACCAGAAAGCGATTATCGTCGATGGCTGTCATGTCCCCAATAGCATTGCCAGCAGCTTGGGTACGATAAAAATAGGTAACGCCAGTGAAGCGCTCATGATCGATGTCGAATTCGTTGATACGCAGCTGGTTAGCCGGATCACCTGTCACCGGTTTTTCCAGTAGGGCATACAATTTGTCACCACGGGGGTTGATAGCCATACCCTCAAACCCACCCGAGCCGCCCAGGTTGGCCGTGGCCTTTCCTGCTACAACGTCCTTGTTTTCCGGCGCGTAAACGCCCGGAAGTGGGATTTCGCTCCGCAATACGGTTCCTGAGCCGTCTGTCTTGACCAGATAAGGTCCGAACTCATCGCCAAACCACAATGCACAGTTCTTGTCACGGCGCACGGACTCGACGTCCAGATCAGCACCAGTGATCAGGCGAGAGAACTGAATGGCGGGATCCACTTCGGGATTGGTGCTCTTGTTGTAGTAGTGAGCGTAATCCGCCTGGATAGGCATGGTCAGTTTACGGTTGACATCGTTGAGCGTGATTCGCGACGGCTCGGTAAAGCGAGCCAGAGGCATGCCGGTCAGAGCATTGCTTGCGGTAACCGTACCGGTACCGCCGCCGCGGGTCTTGAAATCAACCCGTGCGCTATACAGACGCAGCAGGGCATCGGCAGAGTTGGCCTGAGTGCCGAAGCCATTGTCTGTCAGGAACAGAAAACTGTTTTCATCAGCGCCTGGCAACACCGCGGAAAACCCCTGTACGGGCTGGCGGCCCTGATAAGGCGGCACAAAGGTGCCATACGGATTTGGACTGATGAACTGGCCAGAAGTAGGCCCATCGGAAAACGTATCAGGTGGCATGACAGCCCAGCCTACCAGCGTGTTATTGGGAGACGCCAGCGCATGGGTGGACAGCGCAGCCGCCAGCGCGACCCAGAGAGGCCGTACTTTTTTCATTGTTATCTTCTCCGTCCAGGAAGTGAGTGCACCGGTCGCAAGCCCATGGCAGCTGCTCCAGTGGTACTGAGCACAATACGGCGCAAGTGTGTCAGGCATATGGCACCGAGCCGCGCGGCTGGCGGTACGTTGACGCCTGTGCCAGAGGGAGAGGTATACGCTGAGGTTATACAGGCTCAAGGTGCGTGAGGCCCTTTCGAGCCTATGAGGTGACGACAAAACATAGCCATGGCTAAAAAGATTAGCTCTATCTATCTGATAGACTTGATAAATTTCTTTGTGTATTGTGGCGGCTTCTTTGGGGAGTAGCCTGCTTTCGAATGCTTCGAAAGTGTTTATGTCAACATTCTCGGCATGCATGCCGTGGCATAAACGACCACCCGGTTGGCGAGACCATTGATATATCTGCGTTCAGGATCGGGCGCGTGGATATGTCATTGGATGTTAGCCCGATCGGTACGGAAATCGTGAATCCAGCTGCTCTCGTCTTACTTGCCTTAGCCATGTCCACGGATGCGTTCGCCGCTGCGGTGGGCAAAGGTGCCAGCCTGCATAAGCCTTGTCTGCGAGAAGCGCTACGCACCGGTGCGATCTTTGGCACCATTGAGGCCATTACCCCCGTCATTGGCTGGGCTGCCGGCCTTGCAGCTGCTCAGTTTGTACAAGAGTGGGATCACTGGATTGCCTTTACGCTTCTGTTAGGTCTGGGTCTGCGCATGATCTGGTCTGGCGTGAGAGAAGCAGAAGAGGTCGAGGAAAAGCCCACTCAGCACTCGTTCTGGTTGCTCGCCATTACGGCGGTAGCCACCAGTATCGATGCCCTGGCGGTCGGCGTGGGGCTTGCTTTCATCAACGTCAATATCATTGGCGCGGCGCTGGCCATCGGCTTGGCAACCATGATCATGGTGACTATCGGCGTCATGTTGGGGCGCGTGATGGGGGCTGTCATCGGCAAGCGGGCCGAGATCATTGGTGGGGTAGTGCTAATCGGTATCGGCTCGGTCATTCTGCATGAGCATCTGACCGCAGTAGCCGGCTGATCCGGCTGGGTGCCGTCCGTAATCGTTGATCAATTACGTCCTGTTTCATGTTTTAAAACCAGAGCGCCTGCGGTAGATGTCTGCAGGCGCTCTGTTGTTCTGGGAAGCGTTCCTGAGAAGGACTGGCGCTTCCAGGCTGCTTCGTTAACGCTGTACGTTAGGGAAGCGCTGCTTCAGGTAAGTATCCACTTCATTAAAGTCATAGCCCTGCTCTTTGGCCTTCAGGGCAAGGTCTGATACACATTTCGGACTTGGCGCATCTGCTGCCTCATCCTTACAGACGTCCGGCTGGGCCTGGGTAATGTATTCGCTGACTGAAGGTCTGGGTTTGACGGCATCGCCATCAAAGGTCTCGGACTTGGGCAGAATGAACTTGTTGACCACGATGGCAAACAGGATTCCCAGGATCGCAAGCGTTATGACATACGTAGCCGTAATGCGTTTACGCTTCGGGACATTCTCTAACTGGCTCAAATCAGCACTCCTTTCTAGAGGGATCGATAACATTGTCCTTCGGTTACGATTTAGTAACCCGCTTGTGACCAGAAGTTCAGCATTTTGCCGTGCAGGACGTTGATCCGAATCAATAAGGCGTCGATGTTGGAGTGAGCTAACAGGCCGGGCTGCGGATTTTCAGTGTTTCAGCCTGATAGGTTTTCCACTTATAAAGTGAATATGCTTGTGGATAATTACGGCTAGCCCATATACGGCAAGGGCTGGACAGAGTTGATCATTTTTTGATCAGTTTGAGATTGGGCAGCGACCAGCAGTAACCGGATCGCTTTGATTCATGAGGCGCCGGCGCGATAGGGTGAAAAGGTGGGGCCATACCCATCCTTCCAGACTCTCAAACCAAACGCCCCCGTTAGTACGGGGGCGTTTGGTTTCATCGGGTACAGTGCTATTTAGACCTGAGCGCTGCGCTCCTTGATTTCCTGGTGCAGAATGCGGTCGTTTTCGGAGTAATCGACCGGGCAATCGATTACATGTACGCCTGGTGTGTTCACGCAGCGCTCAACCAATGAGGCGAATTCCGCAGCGCTTTCCACCCGATGGCCCTGAGCGCCATAGCTTTCGGCATAACGGACAAAGTCCGGGTTACCGTAGTCCAGACCATAATCTTCAAAGCCCATCTGTGCCTGCTTCCAGCGGATCATGCCGTATCCGTCATCACGCAGGATAATGACCACAAGGTTCATCTTCAGGCGTACAGCGGTTTCCAGTTCCTGGCTGTTCATCATGAAGCCGCCGTCACCGCATACGGCAACGATAGGCGTCTGTGGATGAACCAGGCGTGCCGCCATGGCAGAAGGCAGACCAGCACCCATGGTTGCCAGTGCGTTATCTAGCAGCACGGTATTGGGCATGTAGGCCTTGTAGTTACGGGCAAACCAGATCTTGTAGATACCGTTATCCAGCGCCACGATACCATCCGACGGCAGTACCTTGCGCAGGTCTGCGACCATACGTTGCGGGTACATCGGGAAGCGGTCATCTGTGGAGCCTTCGGAGACATGAGCCTCATTGGCTTCACGAATGGTCAACAGGCGGTCGAAGTCCCAGGTTGGTTGAACTTCAATGGCTTCCTTGATTTGCCAGATGGCATTGGCGATATCGCCTACCACTTCTACCTGAGGGAAATACACCGGATCGACTTCGGCCGAACGGAAGTTGATGTGGATGACCTCCGTACCTCCACGCACCATGAAGAACGGTGGCTTCTCGATGACGTCGTGGCCAATGTTGACGATCAGATCAGCCGACTCCAGCGCACGGTGCACGAAGTCACCGGCCGACAGCGCCGCGTTACCCAGGAAACGGGGATGACGCTCATCCACCACCCCTTTACCCATCTGGGTGGTAATGAACGGAATACCCGTCTTTTCAATTAACTGACGCAGCACGCGCGCCGTCATCTTGCGATTGGCCCCCGCACCGATGACCAGGACTGGGCTGCGTGCGCCTTCCAGCTTGGATATGGCCGCCTGGATGGACTTGTATTCAGCGATGGGTCGGCGGGTCAGGCTGGGTGGAATCGGGGTGCTTTCAGTCTGCTCAGCCGCGATGTCTTCTGGAAGTTCCAGGTGAACCGAACCGGGCTTTTCTTCTTCAGCCAGACGGATCGCTTCACGGATACGCGAAGGGATATTGTCGGCAGAAGCCAGCTGGTGGGTGTACTTGGTAATCGGGTCCATCATGCCGCAGACATCGATAATCTGGAAACGGCCCTGCTTGGACTTCTTGATCGGCTTCTGCCCGGTGATCATCATCATCGGCATGCCGCCCAGGTAGGCATAGGCGCCTGCAGTCACAAGGTTTGTGGCGCCTGGGCCTAACGTCGACAGACACACGCCGGTCTTACCGGTCAGACGACCATAGGTCGCCGCCATGAATCCGGCGGATTGTTCGTGACGTGTCAGGATCAGTTTGATCTGGCTGGAACGGGAGAGCGAGTCCAGCAGGTCCAGGTTTTCTTCCCCAGGAATACCAAAGATGTATTCCACACCTTCGTTTTCCAGACAACGTACGATCAAATCAGAGGCCTTGGCCATCACTTTTTCCTTCAGGTAGGGCGGTTAGAGAAGCTCCGACCCAAGGGTGCAATGCTGATAGTGATTTGTCCATGCCGCATGGGCCGTAGAAGAACAAATTCAGTAAAAAAATTCATTTTTTTGCAAAAAAAGCGAGGCGGAACAGACGAAATGTAGTGGTTTAGCTCAATAGCTACATGCTGACGCCTTAGCCTGACCGGATGCTAGTGAAGTGAGGCAATTTATAGCCAGCCTTAGGTTGTCTTTAAGGGTGCAAGGGGCTCTTTCAAGTTCGTACGGTAGATCTGCATGGATACGAAAGAGATAACGTTAAGCCTGGGCCGTGACTGGAACCCTTCAGCAACATCAGTAATCAAGCGCTTTTAAGAAGTTGCCCAAGTCTGCTGGCCAGCGGAGCAAACAGTTCCGTCGCCGTATTGCCATATCCAATTACCAAGCCGTTGTCCTCGGGCAGCGGTGACAAGGTATAACGTGACAGAGCCGCTGGAGCCATATTGTAGCGACTAGCCGCTTCAACTACCTTCTGATCACAACAATGTGCGGGTAGACGTAACGTCAGATGCATTCCCGCATTTCCACCCATGAGTTCATAGGGCATAGGGATGAACTGCTGGAGCGCGGTGCGCAAGATCTGTTGGCGCTCACGGTACAGACGCCGCATACGGCCTAGATGACGGCTGAAATGTCCCTTCTCGATAAAGGACGCCATCGCCAGCTGCTCATGACGATGTCCTCCACGCAGCATTTCTGTCAGGGAGGCGCGGGTCGCTACCATCAGTGAGTGAGGCAGTACCATGAAACCCAGGCGAAGCGCTGGAAACATGGTTTTGCTGAAGCTGCCGATATACACCACCGGCGCATTCAGGACGAGGCCTTGCATGGCTTTTACAGGCTCACCGAAATGGCGAAACTCGCTGTCATAATCATCTTCAATGATCCAGGCGCCATGCGCCCGTGCGTGCTCAATCAATGCCAGACGCCGGCTTACGCTAAGCACTGACCCCATGGGATATTGATGAGAGGGAGTGGTGTAGATCAGGCGAGGTGGAGCAGTAACCCAGTCAGCGGCTGCTACTGCCAACCCTTCTGTATCGACCCGTTTGGGAACGATATGTAGATCACCTGCACGCATTGCAGTCTTTATACCCCGGTAGCCAGGATCTTCAATCCAGGCCGTATCGCCTGGATTGGTCAGCAGGCGAACAGATAGCGCCAGGGCTTCCTGGGTTCCTTCGGTAATGATGATCTGCTCTGCCGTGCAGTTAACCCCGCGTGAAAGCGAGAGATAACGTGCTAGCGAGGCGCGCAAACGTGGCTCACCCAACGGATCTCCATAGCCCAGACTCGAAGAGCCCGCATGGCTGATCTCCTGATCCAACACCCGTCGCCAGGTAGAGAGCGGAAAGTAGGAAAGCGCCGGGATACCAGGCCGGAGTGCACCGCTGGATTCGGCGAGCGCTGAGCCATTCCCTATCTGCTCAATGCGTCGGGCCAGTCCGGCCGTACATGGCATATCATCTGCAGCGGATACATGCCTCTCGGACAACCTCGCGACTCGGGTACCGGTAGGGCTCGCATGAACATACCCTTCGGTCGAAAGTTGCTCATATACGGCAATAACCGTGTTGCGTGAAATTGATAACGCACTGGCCAATTCACGTGAGCCGGGCAGCCGAGTGTCTGCCGCCAACTGTCCCTTCAAAATAGCTGATTGGAGTCGTTCATAGAGCTGTGCCTGCAACGACGCCGCTGATGGGGCTCGAGAGAGTGGTGTGCCAAACAGCAACAGGGTTTCACGTATCGTATTCATCAGCTAAGTGTCTGGCTCTACAAAAAAGCTCAAATGTGGCTCTTTTGGCAGAGCCATATCCTGAATACCGTTATAGCTCATTCAACTGTCGGTCAGGTAGATGATGAATCGGGAAAAAATACGGAACGCGTACCAACAACCCATAGGGCAGCCTCTGGCAGAGTGGACAGAGCGTTCACGGCCGTCTCGTACGGTAAAGGAGGGTCGCTATTGTCGCCTTGAGCCACTCAATGCTGAGATCCACGCATCCGACCTGTACGAGGCGTATGGTCATGCAGAAGACGGCAGAGACTGGACCTATATGCTGTCCGGCCCTTTCACTCATGAAGCGGACTATCATCGGTTTGCCGAGCAGGCTGCTGCGAGTGAGGACCCGATGCACTTTGCGGTGGTCGATCTACGAAGCGGTCGCGCGGTTGGGACGTTGTCCCTGATGCGGATAGACCCTGCCAATGGCGTTATGGAGGTTGGGCATGTTGCTTTCTCCTCACTCATGAAGCGCTCGATACTTTCAACCGAAGCACATTATCTGCTTATGTATCATGCCTTCGAGGACCTGGGCTATCGGCGTTACGAGTGGAAATGCGATAGCCTGAACGAGCCCTCGCGCCAGGCTGCGCTTCGCTTGGGGTTTCAGTTTGAAGGGGTATTCCGGCAGGCTCTGGTCTACAAGGGACGGAGCCGGGATACGGCCTGGTTTTCAATCATTGACACTGAATGGCCGGTACTGCGTAACGCATTTACGGGATGGTTAGACCCGGCCAACTTTAACGAGGACGGCCAACAGCTCCGTTCCCTTCAGGCATTCCAAAGGAGCGCTCGGGTAAACGATCCACTCGGTTGAGCCGACTTGGTTGATTCAGAGAAAAGCCGTAGCAGCTTTTACTCCGGCCTTCCTGCGCTTCAAACATGCTGGCCGCCATTGACATGGATCTCGGAGCCATTAATGTACGACGCGCCTCCTGTACATAAAAAGTAGATCAAGGAGGCCACTTCCTCGGGCTTACCCAGGCGATGAAGTGGAATATCGCGTTGAACGATTTCTTCCGTTCCGGGTGAAAGAATCGAGGTATCGATTTCACCTGGAGCAATAGCATTTACCCTGATGCCATGCGGGCCGAAGTCGTAGGCCATTTCCCGGGTCAGCGCCGAAAGGGCCGCTTTGGACGTTGCATAGGCTACGCCGGCGAATGGATGAACTCGCGACCCAGCAATGGAGGTAACGTTGATGACGCAGCCCTTGGCGGCCTTGAGCTCATTGAACAACCCTTTTGCCAGCAGGGCGGTAGAAAATAAGTTGACGTTGAATACCTTGATCCAATCGGCGTAGCCCATTTCCAACACACCCAGCCGTGAACCGGTCTCGCTTTTGGGTGAGATGCCAGCATTATTCACTAGCGCGTCAAGACGACCACCCAGTTTGTCGTGAATCAGCGCCAGGTTCTGCTCAACGCTATCGATGTCTTCGAGGTCGAGATGGATATGATTCATCAATCCTTCGGACCAGGGGCAGTCTGCCGCCCAATTCTGGCGTGAAGCGGTAAATACGCGCCAGCCCGCTGCATTGAAGTGCTTGACCGTGGCATGGCCGATGCCACGGCTCGCACCCGTCAACAATAATGTCTTTTGCGTCATGACCGTCTTCCTGAAAAGGGACACCTATCATAAGCATATCTGCCTATTTGTGGTGTACAGGCGGCCTAGCGGTTAAACCACTGTTCAAGTTCGGAAGAAAGGGCAGAGGCGTACACGTCACAGAAGCACGGTGTGAAGTGTGCCTACCGGCGTAGGTAGGCACACGAGTAGGCGCTAATGGTCCATTTCGTCTTTAGTGATCTTGCCACTGTGCGGGTCTACATGAAATTCATACTTCATGCCGTCCTGCTTGGTGCCTTCACCTTCCCAGTGTCCATCGTCCGCTTCGATCTTGGTGATCTGCGTATAACCGGCAGCCTTAAGTGCAGCCTCTGCCTGATCTTTGGTGATCCAGTCAGCACCGGGCTGATCGGCCCAGGCTACACCCGCAACACTGGCAGTAAGCACTGAAGCTGTTAGAAAAGCAGTTATCTTTCTCATGGCGAGTCCTCATGAAGGGTACGAGATAATTGAGTTCTCCTGAGGCGTGGAGTTCGCGTGCATGACTAGTTGCAATATCCTTGAAGCTCTCTTCAAATCAAGCCTTATGAATGTATGAATATGGCCGTTACGGCTATGGAAGCATTTCCTGAAAATTCCACTATTCTCCAAATGAGTGTCATGTTTACGTGATGGCTCCGCCCAAGCCCTATCGAACTTAGGTTCATGCGCGGTATGCGGTTCTGATCACGTTGACTGTCGAGTGTGCTTGGCGCGACTTTAGGCTTACATGGAGTTTCATATGAAACGTTCAGCCTGTTTTGCAGGGGTGTTGATCCTGGTGGCTCCCCTGGTTGTAACCGCACAAGAAAACGTAGCAGAGCAATATCAGGACGGTACCGGATTACAGATGTCAGTAACGCAGCTTGGCTCGGGCAACTATTCCTTACAGCGCCAGGAAGGCGATCGATATGACACGGCAGAGACCCGTCAGTCCGGCACGGATAATCAGGCGGTCTCCATTCAGACCACTGTAGGTGAAGGTCGGATCAGCATCGATCAGGCAGGCGCCAACAACCAGGCCACAGTGGTGCAGCAGTGGGGCGCCTCTGGCGATGGAAGTGCAGCCAACGGTGGTTATGTAACGCAGGAGGGTGCAGGAAACGTAACCACCCTTACTCAGGAAGGCGCCTTTAGTTACATAACCAGCCTGCAACAGGGAAACAATAACCAGCATACAGTTAGGCAGGAAGGGTATCTGGTTAGCGCGCAGCTCGAATCGTACGGGAGCGGCAACGTCATTACCGTAGGAGCATTGCCGGGAAGCTATATCTCAAGTAACGGGGCCATTATTTCCCAAGCGGGTGATTCAAATGGCGTAACGGTGTGGCAGGGTGGTTCGGCTGCAGAGATTACAGTCACGCAGCAGGGTAATGGCAACGCAGTTGAAAGCTATCAACGAAGTGATGACGAGGGACTCTCCGGGCGTGCACGGATTGCTCAGGATGGCAGCAATAATCAGGCAAATCTGGATCAGACGGGTTATCGCTCCTTATTGGAGTCAAGCCAGGTAGGAACTTCCAATCGCCTAACCGTACAACAACAAAGTAACAGTACGCGATCTACGATTATTGCCAATGTCACTGGATCTGATAACAGTATGGATGTTACTCAATCAAACCTCTGGTACAGGGCTCCTAATAGTATTGATATTGCTCAGGAGGGTAATAACTTGATCGGCGTGGTCGCTCAGGTTGAGGCAACAGGTAGCATCAGCTTACTGACCCAAGAGGGCGCTTTTCATAATGCACATATCCAACAGACCGGTATCAGTAACCAAGTAGAACTCACGCAGAGCGGACTGGCCAATACAGCAGCTCTTATGCAGCAGTAGACTTCGTCCATCTCAACGACTCGCAAGTGAAGTAACAGGCTATCTGTGTTCTTTAACCATATAACTTCGATACACAGTTAAACAGATTTACTTGGGCGTGAGTTATGGAAATTTTGGCAACTCGGGAAGAGGATTGGAGGCGCCTGAAACAGGTTCGTCTGGCGGCACTTCTGGATACACCAACCGCTTTTGGCGCGAGTTATACAGCAGCGGCAGCTTATACCGAGACTCAATGGAGAGCGCGAGCCGCTTCTCGGGCTGGACCGGAGTTTTGGCTAGCACTCGAAGGCGATAATCCGGTTGGGATGATAGGTGGTGGCAAAGATGCAGCGAACCGTTTCAACCTGATTGGTCTGTGGGTCAAACCATCCCTACGTGGCTCCGGTGCGGCTGTCCGGCTTGTTGAGACAGTGAAAGCCCGTGCGATAGAAAAAGGATACACGCACGTATTTCTTGAAGTTTCTCCAACCAATACAAGAGCAGTCAATTTTTATTTACGGCAAGGGTTCGTTTTTATGGAGGAGTGGAGTCCTTTAGACAGTCATCCACATATAACGATACAAACAATGGTTTGGCAGACAAATCAATAACATTAAGAAGAAGTTTTGCCCAGGATAATAAGTAATTTGCGCCTGCCCTCAGTCACTAGCCTGGCGAGCACGTAATAAAGCGTTTGTCTAGTTTACTGCTGGGAAAACGGTAGAAAAAGATTACAAGCAATCGATATTAATAAATGCAGTCTGATATCGTTTAGCTATCGCGCCAGTAAGGCATGAATATGAACATTTGCCACTTTCAGGGTGCTGGTCTATAGCTCTTAAGCTTTGTCCATGACTTAGCAAAAGAGCCAATGACTTCACAAGGAAAGTAACTCATGTTCATGCTAAAGCCTCTTACATTTGCCGTTCTTATCGCATTCACCGGTCACGCAATGGCGGCTAACCACAGTGCTACGCAAACCCAGAAGGGAAACAATAACGAAGTGACGCTCGATCAGAGCGGGGAAGGCAATACAGCTACCCAATTACAAACAGGTGACTTGAACCGCTCAGCCATTCTGCAAAGCGGTAACGGCAATCTGGCGGGGACGACTCAGGAAGGAACTGGGCACTCGATAGACGTTAGCCAGACAGGTAATACCAATACAGTGTCTGTTTATCAGTCTTCTTCAGGAGAGGCAGCCATTGCCTCGGTAACGCAGGTTGGCGATTCCAATATGGCTGCTCTCAATCAGCTGAGCAGCTATGGACCCAATGACGCCACGTTGTATCAAGAGGGAAACAACAATACTCACTTGGTTGAGCAGGGCTCTCAGGCTTATAACGCCTTATCAGCCAGTACCACGGGCAATGACAATATCGTCAATGTGGTACAGACGACAGGAAAATCAGCTGAGTTGAGACAGTTCGGTGATAGCAACCAGATCGTTCTGAACCAGCAAGGCGGCCCCTTAGATGCGTCGGCGGCTATTTCACAGACAGGCGATCAAAACTTTGCAGCCGTAGACCAGTGGTCTGGGAGCCGCTATGAACAATATGGCTTGGCTTTGATTCAAGACGGTACGGCCAATGCTGCTACGATCAACCAGGGGGGCGGCCTCAACTCCATGGATGTCAGGCAAAGCGGCAACAACAACGAACTCTTTGTTGACCAAGGTGCAATATCAGGCTCCATTAGCGGACACTCTAGTGGAAGCAATAACATTGCAGATATCAGGCAAGCGGATTATCTGACGCGTACAAACTACGCCCAGGAAGGTGATGCCAACAGCTTGACGGTCAGCCAGAACGGCAATCGTAGCCAAGCTGATCTGACGCAGCTTGGTACTTCTAATGAGATTACAGTGTCGCAGACCGGTTCAGGTGAGATCATCTACGATAATGGCAACGCAGCGACTGTCCTGCAAAATGGTACTGCGAACATTGCAAGCATTACTCAGCAGATCGCTGACTCGAGCCTGGCAGGCCACGCGGCTACTGTGAGTCAGACCGGTACTGGCAACCGCGCAACGATTGTCCAGCAATAGCAGTTGCATGAGTTAGGCTATCCGCCCGCCCAGACTATCTCGTTGAGAATAGGCCGTTCTGGGCACCTACATATCCAACTGTTTTCGCCGCGTCTTTTGGTTCAGCTCGTACATTATCAGTTAGACGCTAAGAGCTTCATCAGGCTTGGGTCTAACCAAGTGTCTATGGGCAAGACTCAAGCACAAGTGCTTTTTAAAAGACTGATCCTGGCCATCGCAGCGGTATTGACTCTTTATCAATGAGCCCAAGCGGAAAATCCAGTGATAGCTACAGCACTTTATCTCATCCCGGAAGCACCCAAAAAATATTACATGTAACGGTTAAAAATACTTACATGTAAGTATTGTATTGTCCTGAATTCAGGAGTAGATTTTCTTACATGTAATGAGTCTGGGAGGTCAGATGCCTCGCAAGAAACCATCGGATGATGCTATGGCCAAGGCAGGCTCCGGCAAGGGTAAAACGACTGCTGATTATGTGCGCGAAATGCGGACACGATTACGTGAGGCAGGTCTGGTAAAGCGTGAGTTCTGGATTCTTCCTGAAAACGTTAACGCCCTTCGGGGTATAGAAAAAGCGCTACGGCAGCCCTTTTTGGGCGAGAAAGTCAAACTGGAGGACTTTATGACCGAGAACACCAACTGGAGTATCAGCTCGCTGCACAAGGCCCTGGCCGAGCTGGAGGTGGTTGAAAAGGGCGAGATTGTTCTGACCGTTGCCGAAGGTGCGGTGCCCAGCATCAAACTTATCATGACCGAGTATGGCGACCTGCCGATTTACCTGGCGGTCTCCGGTGATCAGGTGTTAGTCGATGCCACGCTGTTTGAGGCGGGCAAAGTCAAGGATACCGTTGAGTTCAACAGCCTGCTGCTGCGTAGCCGAGACATGTTCCCCCTGTCCTCGGTAGGTATCGAATCGGTAGACGGTACAGAGATTTATTGCATGTTTGGTGCCTTGAGCGCGGCCTCGTCCCTGACGGTCATCGTTCAGGAGATCTACACCCTGGCGGAAAACGTGATTCGTGCTGCTGAAGCATTCGAAGACCATATCAAGGCCTGACCCTTTATTCGCATTGGAGTACACAGATGAGCATTTGGAAAAAAGTAGTAACCGCGCTTCGCGGTGGCGCCTCTGAAGTGGGCGAAGCAATTGTCGATCAGCAGGCAATCCGTATTCTTGACCAGGAAATCCGTGATGCCGAAGCCGCCTTGCTGCGGGCTCGTAACGGCCTGGTCGATATCAAGGCCAAGCACAAGCTCTCGCTGCAACGTCTGGATGCCTTCAAGGGGGACATTCAGAACTGGGAAGGCAAGGCGATGGCTGCGCTGGAGAAGGGCGAGGAAGGTCTGGCGACTGAGTGTGCAAACAAGGTAGCCGAGATCGAGGCCCAGCGTGATCAGGAGCAGGTGCTGGCGGATCAGTTCGGCAAGCAGACAGAAGCCCTGCATGCTCAGGTCATCAAGGCCGAAGCGCAGATCAAGGGGCTCAAGCAGCAAGTCGAGATGGCCAAGGCGCGGGAAACCGTTCAGAAGGCACGAGTGGCAACAGCTGCCGCTACAGGTGGTGCCAATGGTTCCCTGGAAACGGCTGTAGATTCGCTGGCCCGGATCAAGGCCCGTCAGGACGAGCAGGATGCTCGCCTGCAAGCCGCTGAAGAGCTCGCCAGCGCTTCCAACGGCGGTGATCTGGAGCGCCGTCTACAAGAAGCCGGGATTGGCTCCAAGTCGGGCGGCGGTGCTGATGTCCTGGCTCGCCTGAAGGCCAAGCAGTCCTCGGGCTCTGCACAATAAGCGTTACAGAAGGGCAGCCGAATCCTTCCGGCTGCCCTTCTGTGTCATGAGAGATGTCGATGCGTACAGGAAAATGCCTGCCGGTTATCCTCATGTTGGCCGGGATCATGGTGCTGGTTCAACTGGTGAACACCTTGACGGCGAACAGCCTGGTACACCACGGAATCATCCCTCGTACGACCAGCGGCTTGCAGGGGCTCCTGTTTGCCCCTTTTCTACACGGATCCATCCGGCATCTGCTCAGTAACCTTGCGCCCTTTGTAGTGCTCAGCTGGCTTATTTCCAACGAAGGCCTCGAGCGCTATGTTCGGGTGCTCGTGCTGATTGCCATGTTGGGCGGACTGCTGGTCTGGCTGCTGGGTCGGCCTAGTATTCATGTAGGAGCCAGTGGGCTGATCTTCGGTCTGTGGTCCTATGTCCTGGCCCGCGCATGGTTTCAGCGGAGCCTTTTAAGTCTGTTGATTGCCGCAGCCGCCTTGCTGGGTTATGGCGGGCTGGTCTTTGGTTTTCTACCCGTGCCGGGTATTTCGTTCGAGTCCCACATCGCCGGTGCCGTTGCAGGCATAGTGGTCGGATGGATCATGCATTCGAAGACATTACTGGCTAATGCCAGATAATCTCTACAATAAAGAAACAGGAGGTGCTTTATGAGTTGGATCAAGAGGGCGCTAGGCATGGAGGCGCCGCTCCCTAAGGAAAGGGCAGGTTCTGCACCTATCACCAACGCCAGCCCGCTGGGGCTGACCCGGGAGCGGATGATATGCCTGGACAAATCCCTGAAGCTGCTGCTCGACGGGCACTCGCACGTTACCCTGCCAGGGGATGAAAAGGTCTGGGCGGTGGGTAATATCGACCTTGGCCAGTCCATGCGGCTGCTGCGTTTCTATCTGGACGATGAGGACTATTTCCTCCAGATAGTCATGAACGGCCCTAGCAATGATGACATCCAGGACATCATTCTTTTTGGCTATCACAGCGTCACCACGATCAACAGCAAGGCCGAATTGCTAAGCCTTTCGGGGCCGGGCGCAAAGCTGGGTATGCCGCTCTATGAGCTCGACGGCGAGGAGTATGAACGCCAATGGGGGACGGAAGACGGCCAGACGGAGCTGACGCCGCTCCTTGAGTACGTCAAAAGTCCAGAGCAGTCTTATCGAATCCGGCATAATTGCATGCTCTACGCACGTGAAATCGGCCTGGTGAATCGTCGGGAGTTTCTGCTCCTGTCGGTCGAGGAAGATGATGAGGGTGTCATCTCGCTGTCGACGGCCGTTGGCGTAACGCTACAACCTACAGACCTTCAGGTCCTCTGATAAGGAAATCTCCATGCTTGAAGCACTTCGTCTATCCCTGAACGCCGGCGCGGTAATGGGCTTCATCATTTATATTGTTGTTGCCGCTATCCTCTTCGCCTTGTTCCAGCTGATTTATACCCGTCTCACACCACACAAGGAATTTGCGCTCATTCGCGAGGGCAACACTGCGGCTGCCATTGCCTTGGGTGGCTCGCTGATCGGTTTTGCCCTGCCAGCGAGCAATATCATTGCCTACAGCGTAAGCGTTCTGGACTTTGTGGTTTGGGTAGTCATCGCCGCGGTCGTTCAGCTGTTGACCTTCCTTGGCACCAGCCTGGTGGTGAAGGACCTTTCTGCTCGTATCGGGCGAGGTGAAACGGCTGCGGCAGTGTATTCAGCCTCTGTCGCAATCAGTATCGGTTTTATCAATTCCGCCTGCATGACGCCGTCGGTCTGAGCCAGGAGGAATAACCGATGAGAAAACGCAGTTCCGTCAAGCTAGTATTGGCCAGTACCCTGCCGCTGGCGCTGGTCGCCTGTGGCAAGTCACAGAATACCGCCACCTACAGCGCCAGCCAGAACTTCAGCTCCGTGCAGCAGTGCGTCGAGGCCAAGGTTCCGGTCGATATCTGTTCGGATGCCTATATGCAGGCGATGGCTGATCACAAGCGCATCGCGCCGACCTACGACGATCAAGCGTCATGCGATGCCGACTTCGTACCCGGTTATTGCCAGGCGACATCCGATGGCAAATACATGCCCAAGCTGGGGGGCTTTGAACTGGCCATGTCCGGAGACCTGCCCAAGCAGGCTGTCGAGCAGGCGAACAATCAAAGCGGCGGCGGAGGTGGTGGGGGCAGTCACCTTAACGGCCTGCTCATGGGACTCCTGATCGGCAACATGCTTAGTGGCTCGGGTAACAACCACTATTACTCGCAGCCGATTTACCAGGCGCGTGACAACCGCGGCAACTATTACAACTCGACGCTTTCGCGCCAGATCGAGCAGGGTAAGACATTCAGCCGTTCGACGCAGGCCAGGACCAGTCCTACCAACAGCTATACCTCATCCACTCTGGGCAGAAGCCTGAGTCGAAATTCGGGAACATCCGGGTCAGCCGTATCTTCCACCATCTCTCGCGGAGGCTTTGGCAGTCAGGCCAGCGCTCGTAGCGGCTGGGGTGGCAAGAGCAGCGGTGGATACAGCAGTAGCTAAGGACATTCGAGCATGAAAAAGATCAGCATCGAAGAGCGCCCGGATTGGCGCGAGACCCTAGAGCGTGAAGGCTTCAACTTTCACACGATCGATGGCGAGCGCTACTGGGATGAACGGGGTTACTACCAGTTCACCGAGGCCCAGATCACCCGCGATCTGGAGCAGCCAACCCGGGAACTGCATGAGATGTGCCTGGATGTTGTCGACCGGGTTGTCGACAGCGAAGAGCTGCTCGAAGGTCTCGCCATTCCCTCGGCCTTTTTCGATCTGGTCCGCAGCTCATGGAAGGAAGGCCACCCGCATTTGTATGGGCGATTCGATTTTGCCTACGACGGAAGCGGGCCGGCCAAACTGCTGGAAGCCAACATGGATACGCCTACCTCGTTGCTTGAAGCAGGGTCCGTGCAGCTGTTATGGCTTGAAGATCAGATTGCCCGTGGCGTGTTGCCGCCTGAGGCAAATCAGTTCAATACCATCGCCGAAGACCTGGTACGTGCCTTTGCTGCATTTCCTGTCGGTGGGGCTTTCTATTTTTCGGCCATGTCGGGCTCGGTCGAGGACCGCGGTACGACAGATTTCTTGCGTCGAATGGCGGCACACGCCGGAATCGATGCGCGGCATATCAATGTGGAGGATATCGGGCTGACGGCTGAGGGGCGGTTCGTGGATCTTGAAGGACGTTGGATCGAGCGGCTCTTCAAGCTCCATGCCTGGGAGCATATCTTCAGCGAAGAGTTTGGCAAAGCCGTACCACGATGTGATACGCAGTTCGTGGAGCCCGCCTGGAAGTCTTTGATCAGCAACAAGGGTATTCTGCCGCTGTTGTGGCGATTCAACGAGGGACACCCCAATCTGCTGCCGTGTATGGTCGATGCTGATCCAGCAAAGCCGGTTCCCAAAGGTTGGGTGCGCAAACCCTTCTTTTCGCGGGAGGGTGCCAACATTGAAATCCGCACCGATGAGGATCAGGTTGTCAGGGAGGATGGTCCTTATACGGACGCGCCGTACATACTCCAGGCTTTTTCACCGCTCCCACGCTTTGGTGACAGTTACACCCTGATCGGCTCCTGGTTGATTGCCGATGTAGCTTCGGGTATCGGCATCAGAGAAGATGACAGCCTTATTACCAAGGACTCCAGCCGGTTTTTACCGCACGTGGTATTGGGTTGATAGCGGCTATAACCCACCCGGCGTGGCACTGACTGCGCCGCTTGCTGGTATCGCACTGAACCTTCTTTATGGCTCCATCCAGATGTTACGCAGGATAAGTCTGTTAGTCCCCGGCCATCATTTGCTTGTTACATCTCTGTCTGCGGCGCTCAGCCTACAGGCCTGCTTCTAAAAATCTTCTCTAAGCGACGAAACTTAGCTGTTATCTGCGGTATTGCCTGTGCGTGGCAATCAGCAGTGTCATTGTATTTTCATCGTGAAGGTTTTTGATAGGCGAGGTTTGTCGGAGTCGGCATCTGGCTCGGGTGCTTCGTTATGTATTGACGATAGCATCCTGGTGAGAGGCCGAACCCTATAGCCATACCTCATCCATGCCCAGTCTAACCAGTAGGGAGTTTTGCGGCCTGTTTACGTAAGCTCATGTAGTCACTGACTTGTCTGGTCCACCACAAGAAGGAATAGGCAATGACCGTCAAGGCTGTAAGTAATAACGATAACCCGCCAGCAGGCTCGGAGTCAGACAAAGCCTGGAATCAGGCAGTGGAAGATGCCAAGGAGGTCGGCATCCGCTGGGAGCGCCCTAAGGACGATACGCGTTCGGCTCAGGAAATCATCGACGACAGTCCGCTACTCAAACATCTGGGCAACCAGAGCGGGGTGAAGGACAAACTCAAGGAGCGGGTGGGCGATTTCGAGAAGGACGCTGACGCCGCATACCGGGCTGTCCAGGTGCTTGAGCACGTAGTGAAGATCGATGAAAACGGTAATCGCATCATCGGTGACAGCAATGTCGATAATGATCGAATCGATGGATTCACCAAGGGGGGCGATGCAAAGCACGGTACTGAAGCTGGCCGCCTACAAGACTTTGGCAAGTATGGGTTCTCTTTTTTGAAGGGCGAGCTCCATCAGGTCTCTTTAGCTGGTAATAACGACAAGGCTCGCGAGCAGGCAGAAGCACTGGGTATCCGCTGGGAGCGGCCGGAAGGTGATGATCGCTCCGCGCAAGACATTATTGATTCCAATCCCTTGCTCAAGAACCTGGGCAACCAGAGCAACGTGAAGGACATGCTCAAGGAGCAGGTAGGTGATTATGAGAAGGACGCCGATGCGGCCTACCGGGCTGCACAAGTGTTGGAGCATGTAGAAACGTTGGACGCCTCTGGTGAGAAGATTGCCGGAAAAGATGTGGGTAATGGCAGTATCAACGGCTTTACCAAGAGTGGTGAGGCGAAGCACGGCACTGAAGCCGGTCGGCTGCAGGATTTTGGTAAGTACGGTTTTTCTAGCCTGAAAGGTGAGCTCAAGGACCCTGCAGCGGTAGCGGGTGACAAGCAGGCCCGTGAGCAGGCCGAGAAGCTGGGCATTGTATGGGAGCTGCCTCCGAACGATAAGCGCTCGGCCCAGGATATTATCGACAGCGATCCGCTACTCAAGAATCTGGGAAACCAGAGTGGCATCAAGGATATGCTCAAGGAGCGAGTCGGCGATTTTGAAAAAGATGCCGATGCAGCCTACCGGGCTTCACAGGTGCTCGAACACATCGAGCGCTACGACGGTGAAGGCAAGGTTCTTTCTGGTAGCGATATTGGCGATGGCAAGATCAATGGCATCACCAAGGGCGGCGAAGCAGAAAATGGCACTGAAGCCGGCCGACTTCAGGATTTTGGCAAGTACGGTTTCTCCAATCTCAAGGGGCCAGAGCTTACCGAAGAAGGGAAAATCGATTTTGCACGCGAAAGTGCAGGCCTGCCACCGGATACTGAAACGGATGTCGCCAACCTGGAAACTACCACAACTGATCCAGCGGACAAGAACCGCAAACTTACCGTGAGCGAACTGACGTGGCAGAACCTGCTCGCCGATTGGAAAAAGGGAATCGACAACGGCAGCATTGCCAAGGACGATGACCGCGCCAAGCTCTATAACGCCTTGCGTGCTCAGAGCGCCAGCGAGAACGGGTTGGATATGGTCGTGCTGGACATGTCGATGGGGCAGGGTACAGCCAAGGTGAGCGGTAAAGACCTGTCTTCCATCATTGATAAGGCCAAGGTGGACGAACAGGTCGGCAAGCTCTTCGGCTCGGAAAGCGTACAGAAGGATTTCCAGGCTCAACAAAGTAAGGCCCTAGACGCACTGCCAAACAAGGACGCGGTGCGCGAAAAACTCGAGACCATGGCCTTCTCCGAGGAGTACTCGCGTTATATCGCCGAACTCAAGAAGAATGGCAAGGATGAACTGGCGGAGGCTGACATCGGCAAAACCTATGCTTCGCTGGCGGCCTTCGACCCAGACAAGGCTGCGCAGTTTTCACAGCACATGATGATCGACGCCACGACAATTGATCTCGACAAGCTGCTGGCCGATCCCTCGGGAATCAACGACGAAAACACAGTTCTAGCTACCCAGGACACCATCAAGACGCTCCTGACCGCACTGAAAAAAGGCGGCATCGACATATCGCGGCGCACCGTGGAAACCGAGCGCTTCGTACAGGAGTTCCTGGGTAACAAGCAGACTGCAAAAGCATTTGGCGAAGCACTCAAGGAATTGGGGGCGACCTTTAGCAAGAACGGGGTCGTGACGGCGGATGACATCAACAAGGTTATGAGCAAAGACGTCTACAAGACCTTGGGTGAGGGCGCCCATGGCAGCATGCTCAAGACCATTACCGAGCTCAACAGCAACGGTGCGTTGGGGTCTGCAGGTGGTCTGATTTCCCTGGCTTCCGGGATCTACCAGATTGCAGGCAAGGGCGGCACACTGGCGGATACTCCAGAGGAGCGTCTGGCGATTGCAAAAGACTTTGTCAGTGTCTTGGGCGCAGGGCAGCACTTCGTGAACCTGGGCAGTAATATCGTCGATAGCATCTGGGGGACCAAGATCAACCAGATGATGGGGTTGGACAAGTCCTTGCCGCAGATCTTTGGTAAGGATGTACCGGAAGGTTCTGGCAGAAACCTGAGCCTTGTGGAGGGTGATCTGAAAAAGATCTATGAAGGCTTCAACGCAGCGATTGATGCGGCCCCTGTTCCCGATCAGCAGAAACTTGCAGCAAAGATGGATCTGACGCCGGAGCAATGGACAACGCTGAACGACGGCTTCCGTGACGGTTTTGCCAAAAATCCGGGGCTCAAGGGCAGTACCCCTACCAGCCGTGGCGTTTCGGCATTCCTGCGGGTCATGGATGCAGGCGCTAATACCTTCACCGGGGTCGCTGACATTGTGCTGGGTGGCTTGAAGATCAAGTCAGGTCTTAACAGCAACGACAAGGTCGCCGTGGCGCAGGGTGCTATTACTGTTGCTGCGGGCGCCTTCAACTTTGCCGGTGGCGGCGCACAAATGGCCGCGGTCATGGGAGCCAACGCCGTTCGTGCCCTGGCGGGGCCGCTGCTATGGGTTGGCGCAGCATTGACGGTGGCGCTGACGCCCTTCCTGATCGTCGAGGACATCAAGCACAACAACCGCATGGATGCTCATCGCGAAGATTTGCAAAGCCTGATCAACGATCTGAATGATCAGAACCTGCTCACCGCTGATGGCAAACAGCGCTTCGAGTTTCTGGATGAATACATGTACAACTACGGCCAGCGTGACGCACCGGAGGAGCTCAGTATCTTCGAATACCGTGAGGAGGAGTATGAGTTCTTTGCAGACGGAGGGCATTTGCCGTCGCCCGGTTTCGACAACATCAAGCATGAAGACTACAAGGGGGATGGCGCTAACCTCGATACGCAAATGGCATAAGCGCCTGAAAATGAGTCGAACCGCGGATTGAGCTGCGACTCATAGCAAAACAGCAAGGCGGATCAGGGAAAGGCCCGTCTTGCTGCCTGTCTTACTTGACGCCCGCCTGTAGCGGCGTTGTGCCCTGCGGCCTAATCATCTACCCCCTATATAAGTGGCACCGACCAGTCCGGACAAGCTGCTAGTCAAGAGCATGACAGGGACACCTGCATTGATCTGCATTTTCAAGCGCCCTACGGATATCCGGCGTATCGTGAGACGGTCTTGCACATCGCCTGGAGAAAGCATGCAAGACCGCAGTGTTGAGCGATTGGCGCAAGCCGATCACCCCTTGTGGTAGCTTGGCGCAAGTTTGTAGACCGAGGTATTCAGCCCCTCGAAGCGTGCCTTGAGTTGGAGAGCCAAATACAGAGAATAATGTCGGGACTGATGGAGATTGCCCCCATGGAACCAGAGGTTGTCTTGCTGGGTAGGCTTCCACATATTACGCAGCTCTCCCTCGTATGGGCCTGGGTCCTTGGTGGTACCTGACCCAAGCCCCCAGCACCGGCCTACTTTGTCAGCCACTTCCTGTGAGATCAGCTTGGCGGCCCATCCATTCATCGAGCCGTAGCCGGTGGCGTAAACGATGAGATCGGCTGGTAAACGGCTGCCATCGGTCAGGACTACGGCGTCTGGCTCGATATGATCGACGCTCAGTCCTTTCCCGCTCTTGAGCTTGATAGTGCCATTGGCGATGAGCTCCGACGCCCCAACATCAATGTAATAGCCTGAGCCGCGGCGAACATATTTGAGGAAGAGGCCGGACTCATCGTCCCCGAAGTCCAACATGAAACCGGCTGCGCTTAACCGCTCATAGAAGTCCTTGTCTCGTTCCTTAACACGGTCGAAGGCCTTGCGATGGAATTCAGGCAGCACACGGTAGGGCAGGGAAGCGAACAGCATGTCGGCCTTGTCTGCCGTGATCCCCTTCTCAAGGGCATCCTCGGAGTAGAGGGGGCCGAAGACGATTTCCATCAACGAATCGGAGCGTACGATATGGGTGCTGGAGCGCTGCACCATGGTGACGTCCGCACCGTTTTCCACAAGATCGGCGCAAATGTCATGGGCCGAGTTGTTGGCCCCAATAACGACTGCTCGTTTGCCACGCCAGGCATCGCCTCCTGGATGTTGGCTGGAATGATACTGCTGCCCGGCAAACGTCTCAGCGCCGGGGTAAACGGGAATATTGGGCACACCCGACATACCGGTTGCGAGAATTAGCTGGGTAGGTTTAAGCGTAATCGGCTTGCCGTCACGTACCACCTCTACGGTCCATTGCCGCACAGCCTCGTCATAAGAGGCTTTGACGCATTCGGTCTTTGCCCAGTAATTGAGCTCCATGACTTTGGAATACATCTCCAGCCAGTCGCCGATCTGATCTTTGGGCGTAAAGACGGGCCAGTGATCAGGGAAGGGCAGATACGGCATGTGGTCGTACCAGACGGGATCATGCAGGCAAAGCGACTTATAGCGACCACGCCATTGATCGCCCGGTCGTTCAGCCTTGTCGACGATCAAGGTAGGAACGCCAAGGCGCTTGAGCCGTGCGGCAAGCCCCAGACCGCCTTGCCCACCCCCGATGATCAGACAATAGGGTTGTTCGGTGATACCCAGGGCCGCCTCCTCGTCACGGCGTTTTTCCAGCCAGTTGCGCTTGTCGGCATAACCATGTCCATGCGTTGCACCCATGGGGCGACGCCGCCCGGAAGGCTCCTCGAACCCTTTGAGTTCACGCATGGTGGTGAGGAGTGTCCAGCACAGCCCGTCTTTGAGCCGCACATAACCTTTACCACGGGCAACGTCTGTTTCCAGACGGATCCAGCCTTCGAGTACACCGTCGGTTAGAGTCGCCTCGCCCTCCAGTGTCCAGTGATCAGGTTGGGTCTGTTCGAGGCGCTCCTCAAGCATTTCACGAATCGCGGTTTTGCCCTCCAGCGTAATCAGGTTCCAGCTGAACAGCACCAGATCACGCCAGTGGCAATCATCGGCAAACAGCTCGAGTGTGCCATTGATGTCTCGTGCAGCAAGGCGGCTGCCGAAGCGCTCTACCCAGTTGGAGAGCTGGGCTGTGGGGGATTGCGCTTGAGATACGGCTGTAGGATCAATATGAATATTCATAGGTGTCTCCTCCCGGACTAATTGTTTTTGTGCGCAGTCCGCCCCGGGTCGGCAAGTCCGCGTTGGCTCAAACAGGTCTGTTGTGACGGGGTTAGTTAGGCCACGCAACGGGCAAGAGGGTGAGGGCTTCCCTGTACCAGGCATGCTGGCGTAGGAGGGATTGTTCAGCGGGCGTAGCGTGCTGCTCCCTTGAATCGATAATGGATGGCCTTGGCGTACCGTATGGCAGGGCGCAAACGTTCCTGGTGCAGAAAAAGGCGTAACGCATGAATGGACTCTCCTGATCGTTGTTGTTGTGCAGGGGAATACATAGGAGAGTGGAGCAAGGATAAGGCCAGGTTTGGAAAACGCTTACCTGCTGTGGTGTTGCCGATACGGTTGTGGCTATCCCAGGTCAGCCCGTGTATCGATCATGGCCTAAGGGGGTGACATTTTGTACCGCTTCTGGCCTACCGGTCTTGGAGGCTTGAATGACCTACACTAGACATTGCATCTTGCCGCCTGCATAAGGGAGAACAACAAGAATGTCCCAAAGGCCTCATATTTCAAGACCTCCTTTTTCAAAAGCACCAGTCAGCTTGCCTTCAGGCTCTACAGACCCGGTTGTCGTACGCTCCTGGCAGCGCTGCCTTGAGCACTACCAGCTGGATCCTGCCAGTTCCCAGGCACCTTGCGTCATAGAGCAGCCGCGCCTGGTTGATCACCGAGAGCCGCTGTGTAACCTCCTTGGCTTGGCCCGTGGGCAGATGAACACCCTTTACCAGCAGCTGGGCGGGGCAGGACACACGATCTTGTTGACCGATGCCCAGGGGGTGGTGATTGAAAGCGTCTTCCATGAGGCAGAGCAAACTCTGCTCGAGCGTGCTGGTCTGTGGCTTGGTGCGGTATGGAACGAAGATATCGAGGGGACCAACGGGGTGGGTACCTGTCTGGTTGAGCGCCAACCCATCACGATTTTTCGGGAAGAACACTTTCGCAGTCGCCACACGGGTTTGACTTGCTCGGCGATGCCCGTCTTTGATCCGGCCGGAAATCTCCAGGCGGTACTCAACGTTTCTACGGTTCGCGAGCAGCAATCGCGGCAGAGCCAGTTTCATACGATGGCGCTCACGACACTTTCGGCAAAACTGATCGAAAATGGCTTTTTCCTACAGCATTGTAAGCAGGACTACCTGCTGCGCTTCCATACCCAGCCCGAGTTTCTCGGTCTGCTTAGCGAGGGGCTCCTGTCATTCGATGGAGGCGGTCGGATTACCGCAGTTAACGAGCCGGCCCTGAACCTGCTGGCCACCCGCCGTGAGGCGTTGCTGGGTCAGTCGCTGGAGGGCGTGCTTGACATCAGACTCGATGAACTCCTGGCCTATGCGCAGCCGCAACCCAGTACCTATTGGTCGATATGCACCTTGAGCGGCGTGTTGCTCCATGCACAGGTACGGGGCATACAGCTGCGTACGGTTGTAACGCCTCCGCCGGTTCGCCGCGCAAAGATCGAGGGGCTATGTCTCGCCGATCATGCACTACATGCGGCGTTCGATCGGGCGCTCAAGGTGTTGGAGCATGATGTGCCGGTTCTTCTCTATGGGGAGACCGGGACTGGCAAGGAAGCTTTCGCTACTGCGCTGCACCGTGCCAGTTCACGTGCAGGCAAGCCATTTATCGCACTCAACTGTGCGGCCATTCCTGAGACGCTGATCGAGAGCGAGCTGTTTGGTTATTGCGGCGGAACATTTACCGGTGCACGCAAGGAAGGTATGGCAGGCAAGCTCCAGCATGCCAATGGCGGCGTCCTGTTCCTTGATGAAATTGGCGATATGCCGCTTGCCCTGCAGACCCGGCTACTGCGTGTTCTAGAGGAACGTCATGTCGTTCCGTTGGGAAGTACCACACCACAGCCGCTTGATATTCGCCTGATCAGTGCCAGCCATCGAGACCTCAAGGCGCTGGTGGCGGCGGGTCAGTTTCGGGAAGATCTCTATTACCGTCTGACCGGTCTGCAGATTACCTTGACGCCTTTGCGAGAACGAAGCGACAAGGCTGAGCTGATCGATCATCTGCTCCGAGAGGAGGCTCGTGGCAAAGAAATTCGAGTGGAATCGGCAGCCAGGCAGGCGCTACTGGCGCAGCCATGGCCCGGCAATATTCGTCAGCTGAGAAACCTGTTGAGAACGCTTGTAGCCTTGAGCGAAGGGTGCTGGATCGGCCTCAGGGATGTGGCAGCCGTTCTGCCGCTGGAGACACCTGCAGAAAATGCATGTAACCCTTTGGGGACAGCGGAGCGTGATGCCCTGGTTGCAGCCTTGCAGGCTGAGCACTGGCATCGGGGGCATGTGGCTGAGCGGCTCGGTATCAGTCGCAATACGTTGTACCGCAAGCTCCGTAAATACGGGCTGATCAACCGCTAATTAAGGTGGCATCTCTCACATCAACCGGAAGGCACCAGGCCGATTAATGGCTACATTAAACGGCTCAGCATTCCAGATTCGCCGTGTCCCGATTGTGATGATCGGGGCACGCTTGAGAGTTGGCTTTCTCGTCTATACGACCTTTACGAGACTATCTACTGACAAGCGGCCTGCCCAAGCTCTACCAGCTTTCCACCTTGCCTCATTTTTGTTGCATCCACCACTCTGACAAGCTTTGCGGGCGTACCGTACTGTTTGGCACTCAGGCAAACGGACTCGGCCAGCCGGAACTGCAAGGTATGATCATCAACAACACCTACCTGGAGTAGGGAAGGTGTAACCCAGCGGGCTTCCTTGATAGCGCTTTTCTTGTGTGAGACCAGTGCATGAATCAGTTGCTGCTGCCGCTGAGCGGTATCAGTGCTTCCTACTTGAGCCTCGCGCGGAGTTGAAGCGGCACGAAGCCCGAGATAACCCAGGGCAGCGCCCACAATCATGAGCAGCAACAGTACTTTCCTGGCTTTCGACATTGTCGGTGGTTTACTCCAGGGAAACAGGTCAGTTATCTCGTCGGCGGCCATGCGGAGCATATCGTTTTACCCGATCATCAATACAAGCTCTTGCAGGACCATGGCGCACGAGCCAGACGGGCAAGCTAACTACCGATACAGAAGCCGAAAGTTATAGGGGTTGGACACATATCCTTTCTAAAGATTTTTTCTATCGGCCCGATAGAGAATGTGATGCCTTGCAAGGGCAGCCTTTGGCTGCGCTCATCCTGCTTAACGTGCAGCCAATAAAGCACGACGGCAGGTAATCGACTGAGCTTCGTACCATTGATATCGAAGCAGACTCTGAGGTGAACATCGTGCTCCGAAACATCCCGTTGGGTTTCAAGCTTCTGCTGATTCTCATATGCCCACTTCTCGGCTTCCTATGGCTCGCGACGGCGAAGGTGGTTGATAGCTACCAGACCTTGCAGGAGATGAATCGAACGGTGGAAGCGAGCACGGTTGCCCAGAAGGTAAGTCAGTTAATTACTGTGCTGCAGCGTGAGCGCGGCGCAAGCGGTGTTTATCTGGGCAGCAAGGGAAATGCAATGCGGGATATGCTGCCTCGCATGCGTCAGCAGACGGATGAAGCTATGGCGGCCTTGCGCGCGCTTTCTGGAAGCGCCAGTGAGATTCGCGATGCCATGGCTGGATTGGATGGTTTGAAAGCCACCCGTGACCAGATCGATACGCTGGGCATCACCAACCGTGAATCAGGCTCGCGGTTTACCAAAGTCATTCAAACGCTGATTGGATTCACTCATTCACTGGAGCACAATGTGAATGAGCCATCGCTTGCCCGAGCGTTATCCTCGCTTAATGAATTCATCGAGATGAAGGAACGGGCAGGTCGTGAGCGGGCCATGCTAGGTGTCGTGTTCAACCAGGATCGGTTCGATTCTGATCTGCTATCAGCTTTCAGCCGTAACCTGGGTGAGTTTTCCGCCTACTCCGAGGCCTTCAGACGTAACGCGTCTGAGGCGCTTGTGCGCAAGCTTGATGAAAAGATGCAGCAGCCCAGCGCGCTTGAGGTCGCACGTCTGCAGCGTCTGGCATTCGAGACGCCGATCGGTCAGTCACTGGGTGTGTCGGCCGAAGAATGGTTCAAAACCTCGACGAGCCGAATCGATCTGATGGGTGAAGTAGAGGAAGAGTTGGGACAGCAGGTGGGCGCCCTGGCAGCCAAGGCGCAGCATCATGCGTCAGCCGTTCTGTGGACAACGCTGGGTGTCGCAGTGCTTGCGCTGTTGGTCGTCTCGGTGCTGTCCTACCTGATCATTCGCAACATCAGCGTTGCCGTAAAAGCGGTGAACAATGCGCTGCTGGCACTTTCGCAACGCGATCTTACTGCGCGATCCGATTACAAGGGTAAGGACGAATTTGGCGAGATTACCCATAACCTCAATCGTATGGCTGACGAGTTGGGTCAGGTGATTCAGGAGATTGGTAACGCCACCACGCAGGTGGCGACGGCCGCGGAAGAATCCTCAGCGGTCACGCTTCAGACCAGCAAAAGCATTGAGCGCCAGCGCCAGGGTACTGAGCTTGTCGTCACCGCGATTAACCAGATGAGCGCGACCGTGCGGGAGGTGGCTCAGAGCACCAGCGATGCCGCCAGCATGTCACAAGAGGTCAACCAGAGCACAAGCCAGGGTCGACGTGAGGTGGAAAGCACGATCAGTGTCATACGCGAACTGTCTGCCCAGGCCGATCAGACCGCAGCCATCATCAGCGACCTGAAGCGAGAAAGCGACTCCATTTCCACGGTGCTTGATGTGATCCGCGGTATTGCGGACCAGACCAATTTACTGGCGCTCAATGCGGCCATCGAGGCGGCACGGGCCGGCGACCACGGTCGGGGCTTTGCAGTGGTGGCTTCCGAGGTACGTATGCTGGCCCAAAAGACACAAGAGTCTACTGGCAATATTCAGCAGATGATTGCAAACCTGCAGACAGGCTCTGATCGCGCTACTCAATCGATGCAGGAGACTGTAGGCAAGGCTCGCGCAGGCGCCTCCAACATCGAGCGGGCCGGTGATATGCTCACCAGGATTGCCGAGGGCGTAGCCAGTATCAACGATAGAAACCTGCAGATTGCTGCGGCTGCGGAAGAGCAAAGCGCCGTAGCGGAGGACATCAACCGCAACATCGTGGATATCAACGATGTGGCTATCCAAGTCAGCGCAGGTGCCGAGCAGACTGCCGCAACCAGTCTGGAGCTGGCGCGTCTGGCTGAGCACCAGCAAAAGCTGGTAGGTCGGTTCAGGTTGGTATAAACCGCACGTGTAATCGATTGACTCGTTTTGCTGAGCTACGCTTGATTATCGTTATCAGCCGATCCGGCTAGTGTCTGAGTCATCTGAACGTTTGTCAAAGACAGACGTTCAGGCTCAACAGGCGGGTATCAAAGACGTTACCTTTAAAAGACAATCAGCTGCCTGCCGGTTACTGTACCGGCAGTGCTCTTATGGCGACCTTGTTTATTTATCAGCCGGTGCCGCCTGAGAGGAGCCTGACTGCGCGGCACCGGATCTCTTGTTCCGACTGGGTATCTTTGGCTGTGTCCTTCTTATTGGTCTCGTGATGGCCAACCGCCGCACCTGCACTGTCGTGATGTCCGGCAACATGGCCGGCAGCGCCTCCTACGACAGCTCCCGTGATCAGCTCAAGTGAATGGCCCCGCAAGTCCTTCGAGAAATAGGGCAGCCGCGTCTGTAGCAAGCGGTCTCTAGACGATTGCGGCACAACATGAAGAGGTGTCGGCGGGCGGAAAAAAGTGTTTGACTTAGAGCGCACTCTAACCTCTAGGATCTTCTCCATGGACTCGAATTTAACGATAGATGAAGTTGCCAAGCGTACTGGTCTGACGGCTCACACGTTGCGCTACTACGAGCGTATCGGGTTGATTGCGCCTGTTGGCCGAGCCCCTGGCGGCCAACGGCGTTACGCAGCATCAGACATGGCCTGGATCAGTTTTCTTCTAAGGCTGCGTACCACCCAGATGCCTATCGGAAAAATGCTGACCTTCGCAAAGTTGCGTGCTGTTGGAGACTCAACCGTATCCGAGCGCCGTCGCTTACTGGAGGATCACCTGGCGGAGGTACTTGCCCAGATCGAGGCCATGAAAAAGTCTGCCGATGCCCTGCAAGCCAAGGTCGAGCACTACCAGGCGCTGGAGCATTCCTGACATAACCCTTAGCTACCATGGAGAGACGCCTGATGAACACTGCAACGCGCTATGAACGCGGACTTGGGAAGTTAAAGGAAATCGATGGTGAGATAGGCGAGCGCGTCGTTGCTAGTCTTGCTGACATCGCTCCGGACTTTGCACGCTATCTAATCGAGTTTCCGTTTGGAGACATCTACTCTCGTCCCGGTCTTGACCTTAAAAGTCGAGAAATTGCAGTGGTGGCGGCGCTCACGGCTATGGGGAATGCAGCGCCTCAACTCAGAGTACATATTCAGGGCGCGCTGAATGTAGGTGTTTCGCGTGAAGAAGTCATTGAAACCATCATGCAGATGGCGGTCTATGCAGGCTTCCCAGCGGCATTGAACGGACTGTTCGCAGCCCGAGAGGTCTTTGCATCGCTAGATACTTTGGATCAACCAGTAGCGGAACCAGAGCATTAAGGCCGGCAAGCCTTGGGTATTCATAAAGACCGTTTGATTCAAAGCGTTTCACGGATTCAATGAAGCCCTACAAGTGCTGTCCAACGATAGGGTCATTTAGGACCCCACTCGAGGTGTATATGAATACTCAACCAATCGACACATGGCGGATGCAGGGCTCTGATCCATTAGGTCCGGGTGATGAAGTAGGTGCGAACGATGACGAGATGGCACCACTGGACCCTGACCAGGCACCTGACGAGGCCGATGAAGAAGGTGGCATCTGATAGAGGGTTACCTCAAGTCCTGCCAATGCAAGGCTTGAGGTATCAGATTAACGGTCGGATTGTTAATACAGTATTTGATGTGAATCCTGTCACAACATGATATCTCTGCGCAGCAGCAATCGCTGCTCCTGCAGAGGCATCATTATGGTCAGGTCAGGCGGTGGTTTCTTGGTAAGACAAGGAACCGCATTAGCGGTAGGTGCAGCTGTTCTTTTTCTTTTATTTGGCATTATGGGTTGGCTGCTTGAATACCTGTCCTTTGGGATGATGTGTATGCCTATAGCGCTGGGAATTGGGATTCTGACCTTTTTATGTTTAGCGACGATTACCTATAGCCTGCTGGACTGATCTGCATAGATGAACGCTCGGTTTTATGCCGAGCTTTTTATTGTTCAGCTAATTAGACGAGCGGAAACGGTGGTGCGAACATTTCTTGATTTGATGTCTCTAAGTTACAAGGCCGCTTTGGCCTTATAAGAAAGGAGATGCACCATGGCTACGTATGAGCACGCTCCAGTAACAGCACAAAGCCCTGATCCGCTTAAGCCAGACGATACAGGTATTGGCGGCGATGTGGTTGATCCCGCTATGCCAGACGATACTTTGGATGATGACGATGTAAATCGTCCTTTGTAGTCGAATACTCGAATAGAAGCCCGGTTATATGACCGGGCTTTTTGCTAACAGCGATCAAGATCTTCCCACATCTTTTTCCAGTACGCGTCCGCTTCGCTGTGTCGTGATCTCAAGGCCGTTTCGAGCTGTTTCCGTTCATCCGATTGATGAGGTGCTGCGCATTCGAGATATTGAGTGGCTGCTTCTTGTACCCGTTGCTCAAGTTGATTCCACTCTGTCACAGCTGCCGTCCAGGACTTGCCCGTCAGCGCTTCATACTTTTCGTGCCCATCCATACGGTCGTCCTCAAGAAGATGCATGTTGATAGACACGGTTTTCAGACTTCAATTTCAATCCGTCATGGTTAGATGCTATTTGCGCTGCGTAATTAGCGCGCTCTATTGTAGCCCTGGCGCCAAGCATCTACTAAATGTACGAACTAAAATGATTTGGCTGAACTACTGGGGTACTACTAAAAATATTGCAGAGCTATCTTTCTAATTATCGATACTGTCCTCGAGATAGCTTGGTTTTCTCATTGACCTCAAGGTTGCATTTGCACACGTTTAAAAACGTTGTTAGGCCTACAGCTATCAAGCTTCCAGCAGATAACTTTCATACCAATCGAGTCTTTCATTACTCCTTTGCCCCACCTTGATTGGCAAATACCACCTATTGCTTTCGCTGGAGCAAGGCCGTTATGACTATCAAACAAAAACTTACCTGCGCATTTGCGGCCATTGCCTGTACACCTGTGCTTCTGATAGCGGTCGTTGTGGCTATGAACCTGCGCAGCCAGGCTCAGGACGACTTTATTGACAGCAGTAGTCGTGAAATTCGTCAGATCGACAATGCTATGCAACAATTTTTTGCCGGCATCAGCCAGAACGTTGAGTATCTCGCTAAGCTGCCCGCTGTGACAAATACAGAGCCACTCAAACGTTATATGCAGCCCAATGCTGATCAACTGCCAACACCCAGCAGCAACGCGGTAATGCTTGATCTTTTTACTCGATTTGCCACTACGCATCCCGCTACGGCCTATTTGTCAGTAGGGCAGGCTGATGGCGGCTATGCACTGTGGCCGGATGATCCTAAGCTCAGCAATTACGATCCACGGGTACGACCCTGGTATAAGACCGCCATGGATAATCCGGGCAAAACGGTACGGACATCAGCGTATTACTGGGCACCTGACGATGTGGTGCTAATGGGAACCGTACGCACCATAGACGATGCTCAGGGCAGGCCAGTTGGCGTGCTTGGGCTGGATGTGTCGCTCAAGCAGCTGACCGACCTGGTTAAGCAGATCAAGTTGGGTCATAGCGGCTACCTTATGCTGATCGAAGACAATGGTAACGTACTGGTCGACCCCAGCCATGCAGAGCATAACTTCAAGTCGCTAAAGGACTTAGGAAATGAATACGCTCGCTTGGCGAGCGCTACGAGTGGACTGCAGCAAGTTGAACTTAATGGTGTGCAGTACATGGCAAATGTCTGGTCTTCGCCAGACCTGGGCTGGCGCTTCATCGGGCTGATTCAGCGGGACGAAGTGATGGCTAGAACGTTGAGCCTTACTTGGCAGATCGCTTTGATCGCTACGGTTTTGGTTATTATCTTTGCTCTGGTGGGCGCCAGCTTCGCCGGTTTAATTGCAAAGCCAATCCGCAGCGTAGCCGATGGGCTGGAGGGCATTGCACAGGGTGAGGGTGATTTAAGCCGGAGTTTGACCGTTCGTGGCAAGGACGAAACAGCCCTGCTTGCGCGTTGGTTCAACCAGTTCCTGGACACAATCCGTCAGCTTGTGCAGCGCGTCAGCAGTGCATCGACAGGGTTGCAGCAAGCCTCCCACGACAGTGCACGCGTCGCGCATCAGATTAACGATGCTGCAGGGCGGCAACGCGAAGCCGTAGAGCTTGTTTCTACTGCATTCAATGAGATGGTTGCTACAGCCAACGAAGTGGCGCGCTCTTGTAGTCAGGCCGCGGTGTCGGCGGATACCGGTTTCCGCGAGGTACATAATGGTCAACTACAGATCGACGAGGCTACAGGAAGTGTTTCGCAACTAAGTGACAACCTCGCGCAGGCTACCCAGGCGATGCTTGTTCTTGAGCAGGACAGCAAGAACATTAATGCCATCCTCGACACAATCCGCTCGATTGCCGATCAGACAAACCTGTTGGCCCTGAACGCTGCCATCGAGGCGGCTAGAGCAGGCGAGCAGGGCAGAGGCTTTGCCGTAGTAGCCGATGAGGTTCGAGCGTTAGCCAAGCGCACGTCTGATTCAACCGGAGAGATTGACGGGCTTTTGGGCGGTCTGGCGCGGCGCACCCAGGAAGTCACGAAACAGATGCAAAACAGCTTGTCGATGTCCCATAACAGCGTTGAACGCATTCAATTAGCCAGGGTTAGCTTTGAGCAGATCCGCTGCTCGGTCGACAATATCCGCGATCAGAACATACAAATATCTGCGGCTGCCGAAGAGCAACATCAGGTCGCCGAAGATATCAATAGACATATTTCGCATATTCATGACGACGCCCTGGTGGTAGAGCAGTTGGCTCAAGCGGCTCGTACAGATGCCGCACGTCTGGAGCATCTTTCTGAGGAGCTACATGGATTGATCGGAGGATTTCGGACGTAATCAGCCTTCAGGAGGGGTACGCATGGTTGCAAGCCCCTCCTGACACCGCCAGGTATGGATGTGAGAGCCCATAGCTGGCGTTGCGGAAATGCTATTGGCAACGAGCTAGAACGCCGGCGTAAGCCATAAAGCGCATGGTTAGCTCATGAAAAGCACAAGCTCAGCCGGTTTGGTTAATGCGCTAGTCTTACAGCTCAACCTTTGGGTCGGATAGAACGCATTGCAGCGCTGATTATCCAATGACTGTACTGCGATCCTGAGCGATCTTTCTCCTGGTACTGAACCAGGCGTTCAGATAGACATGGACATAGCCGATTCAGCCTTTCGTTTATTCAAAAAGAGCGTTCCGCTTTGTTTTCTTGCACGTCACTTTGCCTATCAAACGCATGCAAGATTTCCTGAAAAAAGTCTTTTTTCCTGTGTCTCCTATAGCTCAATCCAGCGTCTAGTTGATGAGCATAGCCTTTATCCGTAAGGCGGCGTTTGGGTTTCGACCGGTAACACGATCAGTTGAAACATGGGCGTCGTATCGTCGGGACCGTTGGGCCTGCTCTACAAGACTTAGGGGAACCCCTCCGTGATTAGCGGTTCTAGTCTTAAGTGGTAGTGCTTTATAGGTAGAGGAGAGCCAGTCTATGAAGGCAATCCGTATGTTGGCGGCAACCGTGGCCCTTGGTGTAACAAGTGGTCTTGCATGGGCTGATTTGCCTCCTGTGATCACGATGGGCCCCGGCTTCAAAATCGTGGTGAATGGTGCAGAAGTGCCGGTCTTCGGCTTTGACCGTTGCCCGCAGGCCGCTCTGGATCCACAGAACACCTTCCATATCCCTGGCGAGCAGGCCAAGGCCTGTACCGTCATTCCCAGTTACCAGAGTGAAGTCAAAGTCCGCATGATGCTGCGCTCCGGTCCGGTCGTGGAAACCTGGGGGGTCATGCGTTATGGCAACATGCTGGGCTTTCGCCGGCCCGGCGGCGATCTTGTCGTTCCGGCGACCTGACCGTTAAGCTGAGGTGATACCCGGCAGCACATGGCTGCCGGGCAGGGTTCAGCCGATCAGTTCGGCAAACGCTTTGTCGGCTTCAAGCACGTCGGGTAAGGCAGCAAACAGCTTGTCTGTATCTAGTCCGTTGAACAGGGGGCCGGTCAGATGCTGCTGTGCCTCAGGCGTGGCACCATGGGCTTCGTAGACATCGCTGATCGCTACTGCTTGCGCCACAATGCGTGGGTAATCGTCCGCCTCGGCAGGTGCCTGGGTGGGACGACCTTGATAAGCGATCGCTTGTTGAATGACCTTGGGTAATTGCCAACGCTTTGCCAGCTCTGCCCCTACTTCTGGATAGCCAAAGCCCAGTTGCACGGTCTCATCCGCTGCTCGTCCCGTAGCGTCCCTTTTAGGTTGCTTGTTCAGCGTGGCTGCATAGTCAGGCGCACCCGCCTGAATCAGCAGCTCACCAATGTTATGCATCATGCCACAGGTAAAGGCTGTGTCCGGGTCTTTGCCCAGCTGCTTTGCCAGGAGTCGACAGATACTGGCTACCCGAAAACTGTGAGTCCAGAACGCTTTCAGGTTATAGCCTGAGTCCACCTTGAACGCGCCTGTCATGGCGGACGCCAGAACCAACGTACGAAGCGTATTGAAGCCCAGGCGCATGGTGGCATCTTCGATGCTGGTCGAATCACGAGCACCCTTGAACCGGGCCGAATTGGCGAGGCGTAATACCTTAGCGGCAATGACGGGATCCCGCTCTACATTACGTGCAACACTGTCCAGGCTGGAGGAAGGGTTATCGAATTGCTGGATGAGATCCTGGGCGACCTTGGGCACGCTGGGCAGGTTGTGAATCTCATTGAACAGGGTGTCGATATTCATGAAGGCTCCTTGATGCCTGAACGGTATATTCCAAAGCATAGAAAAGGTTTGCCAAGTCGCTAGTGGTCAGACGTCGGCTCGCTGGTGCAGAGACGTGTAATAGTCCAGTAAAGTACGGATCCTCGTCTTCAATCCCTGCTGCAATAACTCCAAGTGCTCAGCCAGCCTGAACAAAGTGGTCATAGACTTGCCCAACAAAAAGGGCACCCACTGCACAGGAGAAGACTGATGGTTGAATTCCAAAAGGCACCGGACGACCCGGAAATCGATCCAACCCCTTCACCACAGGATGAGCCAATCGGTGATGATCAGCGTGAGCATGCCCCCGATGAGCGTCTTCCTCAAAAGAATCCGACTGACCCGGAGTACAGCTGATGGACAACGATCCTCATCGTCATTTCGATGACGGTGTTCCAGACGAGACTCACCCGGACGAGATGCCTGCGGAGGATGACAATACGCCGCCGGTAGACCCTGTGGGAACCTGTATTTAAGGATAAGAGCCCGGTTCAGAGGCCTTTCGCAAGGCGCCTGAACCTGGCCAGCGTCAGCGGTTAACGCTGTGTCAGTGTCGCAGTGTTACCCGTACCGCTCTGGGTAATGGTCGCCATATCGCCCTGAGAAGATTGGGTTACGTTCATGCTGTTGGCTGAGCCATTCTGAGAGAGAATGGCCGAATAGCCTATGCCGGTTTGCGTAGCCGTAATCGTGTTGGCATCACCCGACTGTGATACATACAGTTCGTTGTCATCGCCGTTCTGGTTGAAGTACAGCTCGTTACCCGTTCCGTCCTGAACCGATGACAGGAAGTTGCGGTTACCTGTCTGGGCCACGTCGTAGGACGTCTCTCCTGCCACGCCTACAACGTTGCTGTTACCTGTTTGCGATACATTGACTTCGTTGTAGGTCCCGCCCTGCGTGATATCGACTTTATTGAGGTCGCCGGACTGATCGACACGTGCAGTAGCATTATTTGCAGAGGGTTCCCCAAAGATGCTGTTCTGCGTCAGCCTGATGCTATTTCCATTTCCTTCCTGGGTAGCAAGCGCGACGCTGTTATCGATCAGCTGAGAAACCCGCGCATCGTTGTTATCACCGTACTGATAAACCGAGGCGATTGGGTACTCGCTGAAGGACTGGAAGATGTCACTTCTGTTACCGCTGCCTTCCTGAACTGTCGTTTGAGTTCCGTAGTTGGAGCTGTAGTGCTCACTGTTAGCATCGTTATTGTCGCCATTCTGGCGTATGGAGGCATTGCTGTAAGACGATAGGGTCTGGTTGATGCCAGCGTTGTTTGCCGTGCCGTTTTGCTCAATGATTGCGGTATCTTGATCGGCCTTGCCACGAAACCCCATACCGCGATGTTCGTAGTCACTTTGAGTGATATAAGCCGTATTCTCATTGCCCGACTGGTAAATCTGCCCAACGTTGAGGCTTCCGCCTTCCTGGATAAATTGCGTCCTGTTGCCAACGCCCTCTTGGTAAACCGTGCCGCTGTTTTCAGTACCGGACTGCTCAATGAATCCGTAACCGTTTTGTCCTGTCTGCGTTTGCGTAAAGTTATTGGACGTACCGCTCTGTTCGATCGTGGAGGTGTTGTTTTCGCCGTCCTGATTAAGATCTACCGTGTTGTTTTCTGCATGAGCATGCAAGGTGAGGGTAGCCAGTACGGCAAGAGCGAGGGGTTTGAGCGCAGGCATTGAAAAATCTCCCTATATCAAAGTCATGAGACCGCTGAAATCGTTATCAACTGATGACGGCTCACCCACAACTGCATAGGCATCTCGCCTGCGGGTATCTATCAGCAAATGGCTGGGAGCCATGAAAAGCGCATCAGAACAGGCAGGCAAGAATTCTGGTCTTCCCTAACCAACATTCAAATGAGTCAACATGGCACCCAACCGGTGCGTAAAGCAGCTTGAGTATAGGAACGGCTTTGGAAGGATGCCAACAATAGTAAGGCTATTTATTAGGTTGCCAATCATAAGAGTTTTTGAGGACGCCGTTTTTTCACTGTGGTCTCATAGACGCGCATATCGTTGCGTCTTGCCACAATGTAAATGCCCTACAAAACAATGACTCGAGAACAGGCCCTTGCTGCGAAATACCATAAAACATCCTGCCCGGCTGGTGCCGTTGGCCTTCCTGATCACCATATTGATAGGCACATCGTTGCTTATGTTGCCAATAGCGCGAGCCGGTGAGGCGAGCGCTCCCTTTCTGACGGCCTTGTTTACTGCGGTTTCGGCAACCTGTGTGACCGGTCTTGTCACCGTAGACACTGCGACCTATTGGAGCGGCTTCGGTCAGGTCATCATTCTTGTTCTGTTCCAGATCGGCGGAATCGGCATCATGAGTGGTGCAACCTTGTTGGGTCTTCTGGTTAATCGACGCTTGCAACTGAGCAGCCGATTATTGGCCCAAAGTGAAACCCGCTTGCTTGGGTTGGGTGATGTCGTTGAGGTGCTGCGATTGGTGTTGGCCGTTACGCTCACAGTCGAGTTGACGATAGCTGCACTGCTCGCTTTCCATCTGCATTTTGCTTATCAGGAGCCTTGGGAGAGTGCCGCATGGAATGGTATTTTCCACGCGATTTCGGCGTTCAATAACGCCGGATTTTCTACTTACTCAGATAATCTGATGGGGTTCGTCGCAGACCCTATCGTGATTCTTCCCATCACTGCTGCACTGATCATAGGCGGCATCGGCTCTCCCGTCCTGTATGAGCTCAGGCACATGCGCCGGAAAAACCGGCCATGGTCTGTTCATACGCGCATTACTTTGCTGGGCTCGGCGCTCCTGTTGATCATCGGTACAATAGCCATGCTGGGATATGAATGGAATAACGCTGGCACACTTGGTCCACTCGACACAGGGGCCAAGCTGTTGGCCGCCTTTTTCCATTCTGCTGCCGCGCGTACAGCTGGGTTTAATAGTTTAGACGTCGGGCAATTCACCACAGAGACCTTGGCTATCCATTACATCCTGATGTTTATCGGGGGCGGTAGCGCGGGTACCGCTGGAGGTATAAAGGTTACTACCTTCTTTTTACTGTTCTTTGTGGTTTGGGCAGAGATCCGGGGTAACACGGATACCGCAGTCTTTAACCGACGGATCGCTTCGGAAACGCAACGCCAAGCATTGGTTGTTGTTCTTTTGGGAACTGCTATGGTCGCGAGTGCAACACTCATTCTGATCAGTGTGACCTCGTTTCCTCTTGAAAAAATCGCGTTCGAAACAATTTCTGCCTTTGCCACGGTAGGTCTTTCCACGGGAATCACGGCTGATCTTCCTCCAATAGGGCAGGTCGTTATCATCGTCCTGATGTTCGTAGGCCGCGTCGGGACGATTACCGTGGCAACTGCCCTGGCCTTGCGTAGCCGAAACAAACCTTATCGCTATCCTGAGGAACGCCCCATTGTTGGATAAACTGTTCTCGTCGACCCGCAGTGACAGCGTGGTCGTTATCGGTCTGGGCCGCTTTGGTGCCTCTGTTGCCGAATCGCTAATCGACATGGGGCATGAAGTACTAGGGCTGGACGAGGATGCAAGCCTCGTCCAGAACTGGTCCGACCGGCTGACCCATGTCGCTCAAACCGACAGCACCAATATCGAAGCCTTGCGCCAGTTGGGCGTTGATGAATTCATACATGCTGTTGTTGGCATTGGTAGCGACCTTGAGGCCAGTGTTCTAACCGTCCTGGCGCTTCAGGAGCTGGGTGTGAAAGACATCTGGGCCAAAGCCATGAGTGCAAAGCATGGACAGATTCTTGAGCGAATCGGTGCTCATCATGTTGTCTATCCAGAGGCCGCCATGGGAGAGCGCGTGGCTCATCTGGTGACAGGCAAGATGTTCGAATTCATCGAGTTTGAGGATGGTTTTGCCATTGCCAAAACCGGAGCGCCACAGGAAGCCCATGGAAAAACGCTAGCCGAATCGGCTATTCGTACACGCTATGGCGTGACCGTGATCGGTCTTAAGCGGCTCAAGACAGACTTCGTGTATGCCAAGGCAGATACACGGATACACGAAGGTGACTTCTTGATCGTAGCGGGCACGACCAAACTGGTGGAAAAGTTTTCAGCTCAGGTTTAACGCCGTATCAATAAAGTCTCTTGATGGTCCCGTGTTGGTCGACATCCGCTCAGCTTTACTGAGCGGATGTCATTTTCAGCGTTTTATGAATCAACTTCCCAGCTGATTGGCAAACTGCTCTACCGCACTTACTACCTTCTTGGCGCCATCCTGAATTTCCAGAATTACCGAACCTGCTTCGTTAGCCAATCCAAGACCATGTTCGGTCTGACTTTTGCTGGTTGCCATGCTGGCAACTGCGGCTTCGGCCAATGACTGGTTCTGTTGTACCACATCGACAATTTCTTTGGTTGCCAGGCTGGTTCGTCCAGCCAATTGGCGTACCTCGTCAGCGACCACCGCAAACCCCCGACCCGCCTCACCGGCCCGTGCTGCTTCGATGGCTGCGTTCAAGGCTAGTAGGTTTGTCTGTTGGGCGATGCCGCTGATGGTCTGCACAATGGTATTGATTAGCAGCGACTGTTTGCTCAATGCCTCGATTCCGTTGGATGCCACCTGAATCTCATCGGCGATCTGGCGCATCACGCTTACCGTATCCTGAACTACCGAAGCGCCTTTGTTAGCTGTATCGTCGGTATGCAGCGAAGTGCGGTAGGCGATATCGGCAGCTTCGGCAACCGCCATCTGCTGGTTGACCTGCTCGGTGATGACCGTAGCAAATTTCACGATCTTGTAGAGCTCGTTGCGTGTGTTGAACACTGGGTTGTAGCTTGCTTCGAGCCACACCACACGGCCCATGCTGTCTACACGTTTGAAACGGCCGGAGGCATACTCGCCCCGATTCAGCCGCCGCCAGAATTCACGGTACTCTTCGGAATTGTATTCTTCCGGCTCACAAAACATCCGGTGATGCTTGCCCTTGATCTGCTCAAGACGATAGCCGATCCCTTGAAGGAAATTATCGTTCGCATCGAGCACCTCACCGGCTGGGTTGAATTCAATTACGGCTGTGGAGCGGCGCAGTGCCTTGATGAGGCCCGCATTCTCAGTGGCCACATCTACAGATTCGGTCACATTGCTTGCCAGGCAGATGACTCCGGCAGCTTTACCATCCTGGTCTTTTAGCGTCTGCCATACAGCACGCAGCCACACCAAGTTGCCATCCGCTTTGGAAAGTCGATAAAGACCGCTAATGTGTTTGCCCTGTTTGATGGCAGCTTGTAAGCCCTTATAGCATTCCAGTTGTTTAACGTAAGGAGGAATATATTTATCGAGGGGCTGACCTACCATTTCTGATTTTGAATAGCCCATCGCTTGAAGAAATTGTTCATTGGCGGTCTGGATGATGCCGTTGTTGTCCAGCCTCAATGTCATCATTTCTGCTTCAAGTGCTTCTCGGATCTGCCGTAGCGAGGCATTTTCTTCCTTGAGAGAAGCGAGTTCTTGTTTGAGATGTGAATTGAACATGACTGGACCGCAAGTGTGGATGATGATGAATAGCTTTTCGTTCCTATACTTCTTTTCTAAAGACCAGTTAGTCGGTAATGGCGACAGCCGGCTGTATCCTTAGGTCATATGCAAGGTGCTGAAACGCTTGTGCATGAATAGACAATGCTTTTCTATTAAAAAGGTTCAGACCAATGGTATTAGTGGCCTATGGACATCAAGAATGATTATTAAGCCGTTCTATTTGAACGGTATTATTCAGGATGCTTAAGCCGTATATGGAACGGAAGTTAAAACATGGATCAAAGAAATGATCCATGTTTAACGATCAAGGAACGTTACGACACGGCCTATTATGATCAGCGCTGCATAAGCGTAATTGTGTTACTGTTACCGTTTTGAGAAGCATTGGCGATATTACCAGCGGTGCTTTGGGCGATATTGATAGCGTTCATGATGCCTGTCTGCGAAACTGTAGCCATATTCAGATCGGTGTTTTGGTTGATTTGCGCAGTCTGATCAAAGCCTTCTTGGATAACGGAGATGACGTCTCCATTACCTGAGCTGAAACCTTCAAGCACATTATTATTACCTGTCTGTACCAATGACAGCGCATTTAGCTGACCCGTCTGATCAAAGTACAGATCGTTGCCATTTCCTGTCTGTGTCGCGTCAACCGAGTTGTAGCTACCCTGCTGTTTAAAATTACCTCCATATCCATTGCCGTCTTCGCTAGTAATCAAATTACCGCCGCCCACCTGAGCTGTCCTGAACTGATTGTTGGAACCATTCTGCTCTACACGGGAAGTATTACTTGCACCGCTCTGGTTAGTAGTGACTATGTGGTCATTACCTTTATGTTGGTGGGCAACCACCACATTACCGTAGCCGTTCTGCTGAATAACAATGTCTGACAGAACAGTATCGTACTGATTGGCGCGGGCATTATTGACGTCACCCTCTTGGTAAATACTAACCTTTACTTGATCAGACCCATTTTGATAAGTGTGCGCCGCATGTCCATCGCCAAGCTGAGTAACGGCTTGCCGTGAAAACCCAGAGTTCTGCTTTGCTTCTACTACGTTATGGTCTCCACGCTGCACAAAATCCTGATGGGATGTAATGGTGTTTTCTTGGGAGGCGTAAACACTGTTGTAATAGCCTTCCTGAGTAACATTCGTCTGAGAGAAGGTATTGGCATCCTGAAAAATGCGGGAGGTGTTGTTGTTACCGTTCTGTTCAACCACAGAGGTACTCCCCAGGCCACCTGTGCTTGTGTTTTCAGCGCGGTTGGTAACGCCTTCTTGCCTTACAGTGACGTCGTTTTCAAGACCAGTCTGATAAAGGTAGATATTATTGGCTGTACCGTCTTGGGAAAGCGTGACCTTGCCATTTTCGCCAGACTGGGCAGCGCTGGCAACGTTACCTTCTCCGGTCTGGGTAAGGCTGGCCATATTGTTTTCTGCAAAGGCATGGGCAGCAATAGCCAAGGACAGGATGGTAATCGCGAGGGGTTTGATCTTGAACATATATATCCTTATAGGCCTGTTGTTGATGTAGTCCGGTACAGGTACGTATACAGGAGAGCACACGTTTACGTTTGGTTAGTCAACGTGAAATAAAAGAGAAGTAGAAATATTAAATTAAACTCTTCTTGAGTTTATAACGCTTTTAATTAAATAGTAGTAAGAGGTGATTGTTTTTTGAACCTGATAGAGGATTGATCAGTATTAAAGATACTCATGCGAATTGCTAGCTTCCTAAATATCGGTATGCAGCTCCGCCGTTGGCAAACCAATAGAGGTAATTAGTATAGTAATTCGCTGGCGCTACTCGCTTGAGAATACTGTCAGCCAGGCGAAGGCAACAGGCGCAGCAGATGACCAATCAAGCCCCAGCGCCTGGTGACATAGACGTGCTTGGTACGCGTCCTGATGGCGCCATATATACAATCGGCGGCTTTTTCAGGCGTGGCCACCCAGAAGGGTTTATCAGCTTTCAACATGTCGGTGTCGACAAAGCCGGGACACGCCTCGGTTACTGTCACAGGCAGTTTATGGTGACGTGCCAGGTCGCGCAGGCCATCCAGGTATGTCGAGACGAAGGCCTTCGAGGCGCAATAGGCGGTAGCGCCCCCATTGGCACGGAGCTTGGCAATGGATGAAATTCCTACCAGGTGACCCTGTCCCTGCGCTATGAAATGCTTCATGGCTATTTGGGCCATGGCCGCAAAGCCCAGTGCATTGACAGCGATAGTTTCTTCATCGAGCTGCCAAGTCAGGTCCGGATTGACATGGCCTGTCCCCGCACTGATGACTATTAGCTCAACGTGACCTACCTGCTGGATAAAGCCTTTCAGAGCTATCCGGGCTTCGTCTATTTCCATCAGGTCCAGTGGGCAAATGATGGCGTGATCACCTAGTTCCTGGGCGAGTGCCTGAAGGCGTTCAACTCTTCAGCCAAACCGACCCGCCAGCCTTCTGTTACCAAACGGCGCGCCAGTGCCTCACCCATTCCGGAGGAGGCACCGATAACGATGGCGCCAGGGCGATACGCAGGTGGTTTTACTTCCATTGAAGATGGTCCTTGAGCAGTACGTTGGGAAAGCCTAGCACTACACCCGGTGTCTAGTTAAATGGGTATGTCATACATGCATCACGCGGTTTCTGACAAAAATGTCATTGCAATGACCCGTTTCTGACCGTGCGGCCTGGTTAGGGTATATCGATCCAACCAAGGAGCCCTGTCATGGACAGAATCGTTACATTCACATTGCTCATGCTGGCAGTCGTAAACGCAGAAGCCGCCTTACCGAAACAGGCGGAGCTGGATTTGGCCACAGCCCGTCGCTTGCTGGACGCTGCGCCCTGTCATGCTGCAATGGCAGCACTTGATCGCGGTGGGAACCCCATTCTTATTCAGCGCGATACCCGGGTGGGCCCTCATAACGCAGACGCTGCCCGCCGCAAAGCCTATACCGCACTGTCTACCAAGACAGCGACACGCCAGCTGGCCGAGAAGGCCCGCCAGAATCCGGAGGCTGCCAACCTCAATACCTTGTCTGAGCTACTGCTGCTTGGAGGCGGTGTGCCCCTCTATGAAGGCGACGCGCTGGTAGGCGCTTTTGGCGTAGCAGGTGCTGGCGGCGCTGCCCAGGATGAGCAATGTGCGACCGAGGCTGCCTCGGCGATAGGTTTGAAAACTAACCCTTGAAGGAGAACCACCATGAAGACTCTGATACTGGCGCTGGGTATGACGGCAATGTCCGGCATGGCTGTCGCTGCCAATAATCCGCTTAGCGTACATGTGCTCAATCTTGAGACCGGCGTACCCTCATCCGGTGTAAATGTAACGCTTGAGCGTCACATCGGAGAGACTTGGCAGCCGCTGGCCCAAGGCACTACCAACGAGCAAGGTCGCATCGCTGAGCTGTATCCCAGTGATAAGCCCTTACAGAAAGGTGAGTATCGAGTGGTTTTCAAGACCGGCGAGTATTACAAGAAAACCGGCCACGAAACCTTTTTTCCTGAGATCCCTGTGATCTTTGAAGTCAAACAAACGGATCAGCACTATCACATCCCACTGTTGCTCAGCCCTTATGGTTTCAGCACCTATCGAGGTTCATAGGGCGTCAGTCAACGAGTCTTGAGAAGATGTTGCCATTGTGTCGGTATCCACTGAATGATACCGACCCTTCACGCTAGTGCTGGCGGAGAAGACGATACCGTTTTGCTAAACAACGGTACGCCTACTTCTCCAGGCAACCGGGTTGATCGCGTTTGGATTTACGCTGGGGTCCAGCGTGGCCCTCGTCGTAACGAAGCGGAGAGGGAAGGCTGAGAGATTTGATCAGGGTGCACCAAGGTGTACGTCCAAATCGAAAGCGATTACCGGGGCTTTTTCCTGGCCTGTGACCACTCGGTCCGCTGGCTAGCTCTCTTCCTGCCTCGGCAAAGCGTTGGACTACAGCATCCTCATCAATCTGGCAGAGTGAGCCAATAAGGGTTCCTGATAGAGACCTAGCGGGTTCTGCTAACGCTCCGCCTTGATGGCAGAGCGGATGGCTTCCAGCAGCATCTTGCAGGCGGGATTGTCATTATCTGTACGCCATACCAGATGCAATTCGCTTTGTATGCCGTCGCCCAGATCGATTTCTCTAAAGACCACCTCCTTGAAGACGACATTGGTGGCGCAGCGAGGTACAAACGCCAATCCCATCCCCGCGTTGACCAACGCCAGAATGGTGAGCGATGAGCTTAGCCATTGAATGTATTCCGGCTCGACGCTGGCGGAGCGGAACATACCGGTTAGCAGCTCGTTGAAGGGGGGATAAGCTGAGTGCGAATACATGAGAAAGGGCATCCCATGAAGATCCTGCATGGTTATCACAGGTGCATGAGCTAAGGGATGGCTGGCGGGTACAGCAAGCACGAACGGCTCACGCACCAGGCATTCGGTTTCATAGCCCGGCTGCAGGAGTGGTGCACGGACGATACCCAGGTCGATACGGCGTGCCCGTAGCGCTTCGTGTTGCTGAAACGTATTCATCTCGGTCAAGGCAACCTTGACGTTAGGCTGACTAAGACGGGCTTCGGCAATGACCTTGGGAAGAAACTCATAAACGGCGCTGCCAACGAAGCTGATGGTAACCGAGCCGATGTCGCCTTCGGCAAAACGTCGCGCGGCAATTGCAGCCTGTTGTGCTCGCTCCAGAAGTGCCTGGGCTTCGATGAAAAAGGCTCTTCCTGCCGCAGTCAGGGCTACGCTGCGCGTACTTCGAGAAAAGAGTTCTACGCCCAGGCTATGCTCAAGTAACTGAATCTGCCGACTTAACGGCGGCTGCGTCATGTTCAGCCGCTCTGCCGCACGGCGAAAGTTGAGTTCTGTGGCCACCGTGGTGAAGCAGCGGAGCTGAGCGAGTTCAAACATTGATCTAATACCGGTATCAATCAAGACCTAATATAGATTAGACAGTAACAATATCGGCCTCCATTATCGACGCTCTCCTACAAAAACAATGAGCGGGAGTCGCCCATGAGTAATGTCCAGTCTTCCGTGGACTCCACGGTGCTAACCCGTGCGGTCTCCAAGGTGAAACGGCATGTCTTGCCGCTATTTGTCGTCATGTTCATCGTGAACTACATCGACCGGGTCAATATCGGCTTTGTACGTAGCCATCTCGAGACCGATCTCGGGATTGGTGCCGCTGCCTATGGTTTGGGTGCCGGCCTATTCTTCATTGGCTATGCGCTATTCGAGGTCCCGTCCAACATGCTCTTGCAGCGGTTCGGTGCCAAGGCCTGGCTGACGCGCATCATGTTCACCTGGGGTATTGTCGCAACGGCCATGGCGTTCGTACCCAATGAAACCTGGTTCTATATCCTGCGATTCCTGCTTGGCGTTGCCGAGGCGGGGTTTTTCCCTGGGGTGGTTTACTACTTCACCAAATGGCTGCCTGCTGATGAACGTGGCAAGGCCATGGCAATTTTTCTGAGTGGTTCAGCCATTGCCTCTATCCTCTCTGGTCCGTTGTCTGGCGCCCTGCTGGGAATAACCGGGCTGGGGATGTCCGGCTGGCAATGGATGTTCCTGATAGAAGGCTTGTTCTCGGTCGTACTGTGCGGTTTTGTCTGGTTCTGGCTGGATTCTCTGCCCAAGGATGCCAAATGGCTGAGCACGGAAGAGCGCAATGCACTGACTGACTGTATCGATGAGGAGCAACGCCAGCGCGAATTGGCAGTAGGCGAGAGCAAGGCTCATCCTTCAGCGTTCAAGTTGTTGCGTGATCCGCAAATCGCGCTGTTCTGCTTTCTGTATTTTTCGATCTCGCTGACGATCTACGGCTGCACTTTCTGGCTGCCAAGCATCATTCGCTCCATGGGCGGGCTGGGCGACTTCGAGATTGGTCTTTTCAATTCCATTCCTTGGATCATTTCCGTCGTGGCCATGTACCTGTTCGCCAGTCTGGCGTCCCGCTTCAAATGGCAGCAGGCCTGGGCCTCATCGGCCTTCATCATTGCAGCCATTGGGCTGTTCGCCTCGACGATGGGGGGGACGGTGTTTGCGTTTCTGGCTATCTGCTTCGCCGCTATCGGATTCAAGGCAGCGTCATCACTGTTCTGGCCGATCCCCCAGTCTTATCTGGATGCACGTATCTCGGCGGCAGTCATCGCACTGATCAATTCGGTAGGTAGCCTGGGCGGTTTCGTTGCGCCTGCCACGTTTGGCTTTCTGGAGGAACGGACCGGCTCGATCGAGGGTGGCCTCATTGGCCTTGCCACGGTCTCCTTGATTGCTGGCATTCTGGTCTTCATGACCAAGACGAGAAGAGGGCCTAGCGACGGGATCAAAGCCAAGATGGCCGCTGCGCCTGCTTGAGTAAAGGACGGGCCTGCCGGGCAGTCCCGTAGGCCCTCTCTAGTGTTCAGGAGTTCTATCATGAAGATCAAACACATCCGTGTAACCCCGATTGCCTTCAAGGATGCGCCGCTGCTTAACGCCAGTGGTATCCATGAGCCTTATGCGCTGCGCTCGATCATTGAGGTCGAGAGTGATAACGGTGTTATAGGCTTGGGCGAAAGCTACGGTGATGCACCGGTGCTTAGCGTGCTGCAGGCCATGCAGGAAAGCCTGCTCGGCCTTGATCCTTTCGATCTCAACGGGTTGCGCGCTCAGGTCATCCAGACAGTGGCCCGTCTTCAACCGGGTGCCAATCCCGGAGCAGAGTTGGCGCCGGGTTCACACCCCAGTAAACAAGTGGCAAATGCATATTCGGCGTTCGAGGTTGCCTTTCTGGACCTACAAGCCCGTTCAATAGGGGTGCCGCTGGTAGATCTTCTGGGCGGCGCCGTACGTCGGGAGGTCCCCTTCAGCGCCTACCTGTTTCTAAAATATGCCGAGCATATTCAGTCACCCTATAAGCCAGACCGGTGGGGCGAGGCGATCAGTCCGGAGCAGGTAGTCGCCCAGGCGCGTACCATGATCGAGGAGAACGGATTCCAAAGCATCAAGCTTAAGGCGGGAACCCTGCTGGGCCCCGAGCATGAGGTTGCCTGTATGAAAGCGCTCAAGCAGGCTTTTCCTGGCATACCTCTGCGCATCGATCCAAACGGCAACTGGTCACTCGAGACTTCGATTCGCATGGCGGAGCTGTTAGGCGATGATCTCCAATACTATGAAGATCCGTGTCCAGGCCTTGAAGGGATGGCTGAGCTGCATCGGCGCACAGGCCTTCCACTGGCGACCAACATGGTCGTGACGGATTTTGATGAGTTCCGCCGCAGCATCGCGCTGAACAGCGTACAGATTGTGCTGGCGGACCATCACTATTGGGGTGGCCTGCGTGATACCCAGATCCTTTCCCGTATGTGTGAAACCTTTGGGTTGGGCGTTTCGATGCATTCCAATTCGCACTTGGGCATCAGTCTTATGGCAATGACGCATGTAGCGGCTGCTGTACCCAATCTCTCCTATGCCTGCGACACACATTACCCCTGGCAGGAGGCCGATGAAGAAGTTATCAAAGGTGGCAAGCTACCGATTCGCAATGGGTGCGTTGCGATTACAGACGCACCCGGACTAGGCGTTGAGCTGGATTATGACCAGCTGGCCAAACTCAACGACCAATATCTTACCTGCGGTATTCGCCAACGTGATGACGTCCGGCAAATGCAAAAATATGATCCCGAGTGGAAAGCATTAAAGCCTCGGTTCTAAAGCAAAAAGTAGCCATAGGCATCCAGAAAGCGGCTTGTCATCTGTTGCCTTTATAAGCAACAAAGGTAAAACATGGCAAGCCGCTCCATCAGGAAGCGATACAGCTTTAATCTTGCAGTTCAGCCTGAACTGCCTCCAGCTACGGCCGGTCGACATGCTTAACGACTGGAGGTATGAGCATGACAAGATCGAATCGTCTTTTATGGGGCGCTTTAGCGCTAGGCGTCGTAACAGGTATGCGTAGCATGTTGGCTCCTGCAATGGTCAGTGAGGCGCTTGCCAGGCGTTCGGCTGCTACCAACGCAGACTCCTTGACCCGTACGCTGGTTAAGCCCAGAGCACGCCATCTCTTGATACCGCTTGCCGCAAGTGAATTGTTGGGCGACAAACTTCCATTTGCCCCCGATCGGACAATCGCACCGTCAATGATGGTACGGGCACTGTCAGGAGGTGTGACCGCTGCAGCCTTGGCTGGGGCGCAGCGGCAGCCTGCTTTGGTCCCCGCTTTGATCGGCGCAACCGCTGCCTGCATCTCGGCAAAAATCGCCATTCGCCTGCGCAAGCGTTACGGCAGCTCCGGTGCAGTCATCAACGCAGCCTTGGGACTCGCCGAAGACAGCTTGGCACTTGCTATTGGTAACGCCGGGTTGAAGCGCGCTTTGGGTAAGGGCTGAGGTTGGTTTAGCAACACAGGGACAAACCTGCACAAAGGCGCAGGCGAGTCCCTGAATATATTGGCAACTGAGCGGGACTGGTTACAGCTCCTCAGTCTCGCCCAGCTCCTGGTCAGCTCGTTTGCAACGGTGGAGTACGCGGGGGAATCATGCGGCGCGATCCGGTTGATTCGAAAGCCGCTGCAAAACGCAGCAGGGAGGAATCATCGTAGGCACGTCCGGCAAAGGTCAGGCCTACCGGCATACCGATATCGGCCATGATGCCCATGGGCACCGTTACGGTAGGTATGCCTAAGTGACGAATCGCAAGGTTACCATTGGCGACCCAGACGCCATTGCTCCAGGCGATATCGGCCGACTCGGGATTCACGTCAGCATCGGCTGGCCCTACGTCTGCAACGGTCGGGAAGATGACGGCATCCAATCCCAACTGGGTCATCCAGTCTTCCAGATCGATCCGGCGCGTCTTTTCAAGCCCTTTCAGCCCCTCAGGTAACGTGGCGATTTTGTCCCATGGCGTGATGCCGCGCTCGGCCATGTTCACATACTCGTCCATACCGGCCGCAAGGTCTCCCTCCCGGTTGGGTAGGGTGCCCGGGTCATGGGGAAAGATTTGCGGGCCATCGACGTCCACCAGACGGTTCAGTTTGGGATCCCCATTGGCCTGAAGAAAATCATCGAATGCCCAGGCAGTCAGCTCCCACAGTTCGTCATGAAGAAACTCTTTCGAGACCAGTCCACGGTTGTATACCGTTGGCGCGCCGGGACGGTCGCCTTCGCAATTGGAAACCATCGGGAAGTCAACCTCGACCACTTCGGCACCCGCGGCCTCAAGGGCTTGTCGAGCCTGCTCCCACAGTGCGATGACCGAAGGTCGGGTATGGATTCGTTGCCCAGTCGGACCGCCGATACCCGGGTTTTCACTGGTCCCTGCCTCGGGGTCTGCATTTATGTACATGCGCGGAACACCAAACCGCTTGCCAGCAAGGGCATCAGGTTTTGCGGCAAGCTCCCTATACGTGGCGGGCCGCACCGAAGAGGCGCTCGGGATTGGTACCCAGGGCTGCATCCGCCATAGATCGCCGCGTGTTTCCGGGTCATCCGCCACGATCACATCCAGCACTTCCAGTAGGTCTTCCATGGTTCTGGCAAAAGGCACAACCACATCCATCGTCGGGGTCAGTGGCCAGTTACCACGTACCGAGATTACCCCCCGTGAAGGGGTATAGGCGCACAAACCATTATTCGAAGCAGGGCCTCGTCCGCTCGACCATGTTTCTTCTGCAAGGCCGAACGCGGCAAAGCTCGCTGCGGTAGCTGTACCTGCACCGTTGGAGGAGCCAGAGGCGAAAGGCGCGGTCAGGTAATCACTGTTGTATGGACTTTCCGCGCGACCATAAACGCCGCGCTGCATGCCACCATTCGCCATGGGGGGCATATTGGTCTTGCCCAGGCAGATCGCACCCGCCGCCCGCAGACGCTCGATCGTGAACGCATCGCGGTACGCCACCAGATCCTTGAAGGCAGGGCTGCCCGAGGCGGCAGTCAGCCCTTTCACCAGATAACTGTCTTTTGCCGTATAGGGGATCCCATCCAATGGACCAAGTGTTTCGCCTCGGGCGCGACGGGCATCGGATGCTTCCGCTTCCTTGAGGGCATCAGAGTTACTGACCACGACAGCATTCAGGGCCGTGGGCGTATCAAGACCATCATAGGCTTCGATCCGGGCAAGGTAGGCATGAACCAGCTCAACTGCTGTGGTACGGCCTGACTCAAGCGCCTCACGTAGCGCGGCAATGGAAACCTCGGTTACTTCAATCATGCTGCCACCACTGGATGCGTAAAGGTGATGTGAGAGTGGTAATCCAGAGGCTTGGTGTTTTTCCTCTGGGTATGAGGCTCAAGAACATCATGTAGGTTGGAGTCAATTCTCATAAGGATCCTGGTCAAATAACAGATACGGCAGACGCTGGAGCCAGAAGCTTCTGCTTGCACACGTGTTTGGTCGCTCTGCGCACACCGAGTGGCTGATAGGTGACAAGTGTATCAAGTCAACCGACGAGGAGCCTCCTGGTCGATAGGCGCCAGTGCAATGATATGAAACAAGCACACCGCGTCGCCCGTTTCACAGGTAAAAGCCTAATCTCACGCAGGACAGTTTGCAGCGACCCTGTAGCTCTGCCAGCTATAGACGGAAGTATCGCTGGATGGCATCTATCAGCAGCTCTACGGCTTCATTGCTTTCCCTGGCTGGAGGGCGGACCAGTACCACTTCGTGGTCAGGCATGATGGGTAAGTCCTCGCGTATAACCATTCTTTCGGTTACCCGTGCACGATCCATGAGCGTAACGGCAAGCCCGGCCTCGACACAGGCTTTTATCGCCTGGCTGGAGGCGCTGTCCAACACTATCCGCCATGGCCTTCCTGCCGCTGTGAGGGTGCTTATCATGGCTTCGCGGTAAGGGCAATCCGCTGCGTAAAGCGCCAGTGGTACAGGATCGTTCAACGTGGCGGGTAGCACTGCGCTTCCTACCCAGACCGGGGTCGTGGAGGTGAGTACCAGTGCGTCGGAGCCAGCCGCGCGAGGTTGTGTCAGCAATGCCAGATCAAGCTTTCCCTGTTGGAGATGATCGCGTAGCGTAAAACTCGGTGCGGTGGTTACCTCCAGTACTACGTTTGGCCAGGAGGCTGTGAAAATGGGCAGGATGTCACCAATGACATGGGCGGCATATTCATCAGGCATACCTAACTGAACACTTCCAATTACATGTGGACCATGCAGCTCGCCCATAACCCTGTCATGGGTTCGGAGCAGCTCAGCGGCAGACATGAGCAGTCGCTGCCCAAGCGCTGTCAGGGATACCGACTGGTTATCACGCTCAAGCAGGCGCCCCCCAGCAATGGTCTCCAGCCGCTGAATATGCACGCTGATAGCCGCAGGGCTTTTATGAAGATGCTCGGCCGCCAGCCTGAATTTTCCCATCCGAGCTACGGTATCAAAGGTTCGAAGCAGCTCGATATCAAGGGTTGCGTTCATCATTTAATATTTGTAAACCATTAAGTGATAAAGTTTTGATTTATTAGATTAGCTGGTTTTCGTAAGGTCGGGTGATGAATCAGACCACTCGAACGACCCGACCCCTTATCAGCGCTCTCTCAGGCGTTCTATCTCTCAGCAGAGCGCCTTTACTCCTGCTTGAAGCAATGATGGTCATTACGTGGAGTTCGGGCTTTGTGGGTGCCCGTTTTTCAATCGATTACGCACCTGCGCTGCTGGTCGTGTTCTGGCGGTGTGTAGTGGTCACGCTTTTCCTGTTGCCGTTCGTGATCAAAACGCTTCGATGTGTTCACCCCGCCGTGCTCTTGCAGCATGCGGGTATCGGTCTACTGGCCATGGCGGGTTATCTGGTCGGTGTTGTCCAGGGCATTGCGCTGGGTGTTCCGACAGGTCTGGCTGCATTGTTTGCCGATCTACTGCCTATCGGTACGGCACTGCTTAGCGTTACCGTTCTGGGGCAACGGCTTTCGGGCAAGGTATGGCTGGGGCTGGCCATTGGTCTTGGCGGAGTGCTATTGGTTACCTATGACGCCCTGGCGTGGGGAGATGCGCCTTTATGGGCGTATGGGCTGCCCATATTAGGCATGCTGTCCCTCGCGGTGGCTACGTTATGGCAGAAGCATTGCAGGCTTTCTCATCCACTTGGATTGCTGCCAACAATGTGGCTGCAGTGTGCGGTATCTGCAGTGGTATTCGCTGTGCTTGCAGGCTGGCAGGGTAGCCTCTGGCCCATTCCAACGGCAGGTTTTGCATTGAGTGTCTTTTGGACCGCGGCAATTTCTACCCTTGGCGGCTATGGTCTGTATTGGGTGTGCCTGCGGCGCTCATCACCCACACGGGTAGCCAGTGTGCTCTACCTGAGCCCAGCGGTTACGCTGGTATGGGCATGGATGATGTTCGGCGAGCCGCTCTCGTGGCTTATGTTGGTAGGTGCCGCTGTTTCTGCAGGAGGAATCCTGTTGGTCGTCCGAGCGGACAAAACGTAACGTCTTCATGACTCGATCATGGTACGAATGCGTGTAGCCATTATGTCCATGGCGAAAGGCTTGGTTAACACCGCCATGCCCGGCTCCATTTGCCCTTCGCTCAGCAGGCTTTTTTCGGCGTAGCCGGTAATGAACAGAACCTTGAGGCCAGGGCGCCAAACCCGTGCTGCATCAGCGACCTGTCGGCCGTTCAGGCCACCTGGCAAGCCTACATCGGTAATTAACAAATCGATGCGCCTATCCGAGTGCAATATCTCCAGGCTAGCTGCACCGTCGCCAGCTTCGAGGGCGATGTACCCAAGGTCTTCAAGAATTTCCATGATCAACGTACGAACCGTAGGCTCATCATCTACTACTAGAACGGTCTCGCCCGGCTCTGAGCGGGGAAACTCTGTAGCTTCGGCAAAGCCGGTCAAGGGGGTGATAGCATTGCCATAGTAACGAGGCAGGTAGACACAGACCGTAGTGCCTTCGCCTAGTCGTGAATTGATTCGGACCTGTCCGCCCGATTGCTGGACAAAGCCATAGACCATGGACAATCCTAGGCCGGTGCCTTTTCCGATTGGCTTTGTTGTAAAGAATGGCTCGAACGCCCGCTCAATGACCGTGGGAGGCATCCCGGTTCCGCTGTCGGTAACACTGAGCGTGAGATAGTCTCCCGGCGGTAGATCGTGCTGTCGCGCCGCGTACTCATCAAGAGAATGGTTGGCCATTTCAACGAGGATACGCCCGCCTTGAGGCATCGCGTCGCGAGCATTGATGCACAGGTTAAGTAGGGAGTTTTCAAGTTGAGGTGCATCGACCAGCGCAGACCACAACTCCTCTGGGGTATTCATTCTTACGGGCGTCGCAGGGCCTACCGTACTTTGAATCAGCTCCTGCATACCCAAAACCAGCTGTCCGATACGGGTCGGCTTGGGATCCAGCGTCTGGCGCCGTGAAAAAGCCAGGAGACGGTGGGTAAGCGACGCCGCACGCTTGAGACCGTTTTGGGCCATGCCCAGATAGCGCTCTAGATCATTCAGTCTTCCCTGCTGTATACGGATCTGCATCATATCCACTGACCCGGAAATGCCAGCCAGCAGGTTATTGAAGTCATGGGCGACACCGCCTGTCAGCTGGCCGACGGCTTCCATCTTTTGTGCATGACGCAAGGCTTCCTGCATCGAAGCCAGCTCGGCTTCTGCTGCCTTTGCTGCCGTGATATCCCGTCCGGTTGCATAGATCTGCCCGGCAGAGGGCGCCGCAACCCAGGAAAACCAACGGGTGGAGCCATCCTTATGGCGATAGCGATTCTCCATTTCAGACAGCTCGCCGCGTGCAGCTCGTTCATAGGCTTCCAGCGGCGAAAGAGCGGTATCGGGTATCACGAGTTCACTGACGTTCTGTCCGAGCAGTTCTTCCGGTTCATAACCCAGGATACGTGTCCAGGCGGGGTTGACCTTACGGAAAATGCCCTCGTAATCGATCACCAGCAAAAGGTCGGGCGAAATCTCCCAGAGGTGATTCAGCTCTATGGTTCGCTCGGTTACCTGATGCTCAAGATTCTTTTTCTGTCCTTGCAGGACTTCGTCTGCATGGCGGCGAACGGTAATGTCGCTTACTGCGCCAAACCACTCAGTAATATCACCCGCCGCATCAAGAAACGGTATGGCTCGTGATTGCACCCAGCCTATACTGCCATCAACGCGCTTGACCTGATGCTCCAGGCTAAACAACTTCCTGGAGGTTATCGCTTCGTTGAAAGTTGCCTTCACGCGGGGCTGCTCGTCAACGGGAATATAATCGGTCAACCAGTTCGGATTGGGCGAGGATGTATCCTTCAAAAAGCCACGTCCCTTCAGCTCGTGCATCTCCTGCCAATCCCCACTCATGGAATACAGCCCCTCGGATGATGCACTGACAAAGGCGCTCAGGCGCGCCTCGCTGGATTTTGCAGCCAGCACTTGCCGCTCCAAATCAGCATTGGCCTGAAGCAGCTTGCGCTCGGCCACGATACGGCCCGTCGTTTCCGTCACAACCAGAAAAATACCTGCGACATGACCATCGTCATCCCATAACGGGCTATGGCAGTGCGTGAAGAATGCTTCCTGCTGTACCCCGTTGCGATTGGGTGTGTATCGGGCATCCTCTACAAAATAAGCCTTCCCCGAGAGGACATGATCAAAAATCGGAGTCAGCTGATCCCACATCTCAAACCACCATTCCTTGGCGGGTCTTCCAAGATTTCCAGGGTGCTTGTTACCCAGACTTGGAGCGTAGGCATCGTTGTAAAAGGTAATCAGATCCGGACCCCAGTGCACCATCATGGGAAAGTCGGAGCTGAGTACTATTCTGATGGCTGCCTGAAGCGACAGGGGCCAACCTTCGACAGGGCCTAATGGAGTGTTCTGCCAATCAACGGCCCGTAATCGTTCACCTGCCTGACCGCCTCCCACGAGACAAGACTGCTTACCCATCATACGTTAGCGTTTAGCCCTAGAGGAGAAGGAATTGCAGGGGCAAATGCCCGCCGAGTGATCGAAATGGCTGTTTAGACCTGCTATTTAGCCTGTCTTTTATACATCTCAAAATCAAGCGGCGTAACGTAAAGACTTTGCAGTAGAAGGGATTTCATCGTCCCCAAAAGCGATGTGGTACGGATAAGATCCTTCAAAAGCTGAGCGGAAGAAGCCGTGCGGCATTCCTGCCGACGTGCTCATGCGCCTAGTTGGTGGCCGCGTGAACATGAGGGTTATAGGTACGGATTTCAGAAAAGGCTGTTGAGGATTCAGTCGATCAGACCGAGATGAAACCAGCCTGGCTGGTTTCATCTCCAGGCGTCACACTAACTGGCCCATTGAGAGTTTCGAATGACGCTGCAGAAATTCAGGGGAGCGAATTGAGGGTCTTTGTCAGCGATAACATCTGCCTTGACATTGCCGAACGTAGTCTGAGGTTTGTGTTTTATTCCCTCGTAAAAGGCCTGAATGATCTCTTCCTTGAAACGATTGCCTCGAGGATGGGCATTGACGATTGCTTGTCGTTGCTCATCGCTGTATTCCGGGTAGGTTAGCCCTAGCACGTCCATCTCTACGCCTGCCGTGACCAGGGCAATCAGCGGATGCATGTGCTGGGGAATGCCCGGCGTGGTATGCAGTGCAATTGAGGCCCAGACGGTATCGATATCCTGTTGGTTTATCCCGTGGCTTGCCAGAAATGCCCTGGCCGCGTTGGCACCGTCTACCTCAAAGCGCTCGCAGGCGCTGCTGTGCTGATGCGTCAGGCCCATGTCATGGAACATGCAGCCGCAATACAAAAGCTCCGCATCGTATGTTAAGCCGCGCTTTTGCCCGGCCAGCGCCGCGAAGTAATAGACCCGGCTGGAATGGTGAAAGAGGAGGGGAGAGGCGGTATCTCGAACAATCTCAGTAATTTCCCGAGTCAATGCAGTATCGGGGATGCTAACGCCATCAATATTAATACTCATGCAAACTCTCCGGCAAAGGGTGGAAAACAAAGTTTCACCTGTTGTCGGTATGTCCTCAATTGCAGTATTGCGTTAAATCCTGCCATTATCCGTCTGAGACAGACGTGTAGAGGACTTCAATGACCAGACTTGTCGCCATCCTGGCACTTCCCGGTGTGCAGCTGCTCGATGTGGCGGGTCCTTTGGATGTTTTCGCACAGGCTAACCTTGAATCAGGAGGCTCCTCCTACCTGTGCAGGGTAATTGGGCTTAAGTCAGGTCCCGTCCAAAGTTCGTCAGGTGCACGTCTGTATGCAGACGGCGTTGTCAATGAACAGCCGGAGCGCTATGACACTGTTCTTGTCGCAGGGGCACCGCATATCTCCAATCTCAAGCCGGACCCGATAACTCTGGCGTGGATACGCGGTGCAGCAAAGCGTGCGCGGCGCTTTGGTTCTGTCTGTACAGGTGCATTTGTTTTGGCTCACAGTGGCTTGCTCGAGGGGCGTCGTGTCACTACTCATTGGGCTTGCGCACCCGCGCTGGCACAGGCATATCCCAGCGTCCAGGTCGAAGAGGATGCTATGTATATTCGAGACGGTAAATTGAGAACATCAGCTGGGGTGACGGCAGGTCTCGATCTTGCCCTGGCACTGGTAGAAGAAGACTTGGGCCTGGACATTGCAAGACAGGTGGCTTCTCAGCTGGTTATGTATTTCAAGCGACCCGGAGGGCAGCTCCAGTTCAGCCGGCATGGACAGTCCAGTGTTGGCGGTCGGTCTGTTCTGCAGGAAACACAACGGTGGGCCATGGCGAACCTGTCGTCACCGTTGTCAGTCGACGCGTTAGCGGCTCATGCAGGTATGAGTCCCCGACATTTTGCGCGATTGTTTTCAGCTGAAATCGGTGAAACGCCTGCGGTATGGGTAGAGCGTGCGCGCATAAGCGCCGCTCGTTTGCTTTTGGAAGAGCAGGGCGATGTGCCCAAGCAAGTCGCTACCAAGGTCGGCTTTGCCAGCACCGATACGTTGCGCCGAGCCTTCATGAAACACGTGGGCATTACTCCAGCCGAATACCGTAAACGCTTTCATGCATCAGAGGCTTAATGCGTAAGACATAAAGCCGCTACCGCACTACAGTTACATTCACATGCTCGGTCTGTCCGGAATCATCCAGTACGCTGATCTCGTAAGCTCCCGGCCTGGGAAACGTGTAACTCAATTGTTCCGATTGCTCTGCCACCGGTTCGCCGTTGACGAACCACCAGCGTGAACCTTCACCACCCTGCGCGGTTACGGTGATGGAAACGGGTTCGGATTGTCCGGCAGGCGCCTGTAATCGTGCACCATCACGTAGCCCGGTAATTTGTAACGGACTGGCTGCAGTGCCAAGGGTAGGCGCACAGCTTGAATCGATTGATGGCAGACGGGACGTGCGTCGCTCGCGCGCGGCCAGCCAAGGTTCGAGGGACGCAGGCCAAGCCAGGAAACGTACCGGACGTGCGCCAGAACATGAGGGTGCCACCTGCTTGCCTGCCTCGTTGACCCAATAGGTCTCATCCAGGCCTTGACCCAAGGGCTGGTCAGGAGCTTGCATTGTGGGAGGCGTCTGTTTGTCCAGCGTGAAAGCCCAACGTCGGACTCGACAGTTTTCATCATCGGCCGGAAGCGGTTGTCCCCCAGGCCAACAGATGGATTCCACCCCGACGCTTGCTGGTCTGGTCTGTATGGGGGAGAGACGTCCTCGCTGATTATCCCGATTGAGCAATATATCGTTGACCTGAAAGAGCAGCGGGGCGGCTGAAGCAAGGCCAAACTGACCTGCTACCGGTGTGCCGTCAGGGCGACCGATCCAGACGCCAATAACATAACCTGGCGTAATGCCGATCGACCACGCATCCCGAAAACCATAGCTGGTTCCCGTCTTGTAAGCCAGCGCTGGAGGCAGTTGGGCTTCATCCAAGAGGGGATCTGAGCGGTCGGCCAGCATACGCCGAACGATCCAGGCAGCACCGGGCGACATCAACCGTCTTTCCATCACAGGCTCTTCTGGACGAAACCGCAGGCGGGCTACCTTTCCCTCGCGCGCGAAGGCGCTATAACCACTGACCAGGTCTTCCAGTCGAGCGCCGACACCGCCTAGTATCAATGAGAGATTGGGCTCAGCGCCTCGAGGATAAAAGAGTGGGACGCCTGCACCAAGCAGTTCACCGGAAAACCGCTTGGAGCCATAAGCCTCGAGCAATTGCACCGCAGGGAGATTGAGCGACCGATGTAACGCCTCGCTGGCAGAGACGGGGCCACTGAAGCCTGAAGAGAAATTCCCGGGCCGGTAATCGCCAAAGCGTCGAGGGACATCTTGCAGCAAGGATTCCGAGTGGATCAGACCTGCGTCCAGCGCCTGGGCATACAGGAAGGGCTTGAGCGTGGAGCCGGGTGATCGTATGGCTGATACCATGTCGACATGGCCAAACCGCCGATCATCCGTGATATCGACAGAGCCCAGGTATGCCTTTACCGCCATGCTCCCGGTATCAACCACAATAATTGCAGCTGAAGTGCGCTCCGGTAGACGGGCCCGCCAATCAAGGAGCAGCGATTCGAGGCGCCGTTGCAAGGTAATGTCGATGGTCGTGTGGATCGCTGGCGACTCTCCTGGCGTATTCAGCCGACGAGCCAGCAGCGGTGCCTGGTCAGGCGATTGCCGGGGCGCCAGCCACACAGGTTCTTCCATCGCCTCTTTTACCGCTTTGGCAGGCCATACCCCTTCGCTGTCCAGTCGAGCGAGCACTTTGTCTCGCGCCGCCTGTGCTCGTTCGGGAAAGCGATCCGGCCTCAAACGACTGGGCGCTTGTGGCAATACCGCAAGTAGTGCTGCTTCGGCACGTGTAAGGTTGACAGGTGACTTGCCAAGATAAGTCCAGCTGGCGGCGGCGACTCCTTCCAATGTGCCGCCGAAGGGTGCACGGTTGAGGTACAGCGTGAGGATTTCCTGTTTGGACAGGTGCCACTCAAGCTGAGCGGTCCGAAACAGCTGGCGAAGTTTTCCCGCCAGAGTCCGCGAGTGTGGATCGAGCAAACGGGCAACCTGCATGGATAGCGTGCTACCTCCCGAGACGACCCGTCCGCTTGAGAGATTCAGCCAGGCGGCACGTGCAAGCGCAGCCGGATTGATGCCGGGGTGCTGATAGAACCAACGGTCTTCATACGCCAGTAACGCGTCGAGGTAGTAGGGCGAAACGGTATCTGGCGTAGCAGGATAGCGCCAGATACCTTGCCCATCAGCGAACCGGTAGAGCGGCTCGCCGTCTTCGGCCAGAATGACATGGGCAAGCCCATCGTCAGGTACAGGTAGCGGCCAAAGCTGGTCAGCCAACCATAACATTGCAGCAAGCACTGAAAAAAGGCTCAGCGCGAGACGAGACCAGTACTTTGCGGCGTGCAGGCCTTTTTTCATGGCTACACAACTCGGGAGGTCTGCCGCTTAACGCGGCAGAACAACCAGTTGATCAGGGGTAGCCCCCAGCGCTTGCCAGGCAGGGCGATACATGGACTCCACCTGGGGTGGCGGAACGAGGTAGCGTCCTGGTGTAACGGCCCGCGCCAGGTATACCAGATGCGTGGTGCCATAGCCGTTGACATCTACGGCGGCAACATAACGATCATCTCGGTACTCCTGATGCTTGAGCGTACCGTTCTGCATCGCCTTTACCCATTCACGAACGTTGCTGCCGGCGTCATCCAGGCTGGCTGCGCTTTGTGCCAGGTTCTGGTTTTCCAGCTCAAGTCCTGCCGGTAGCAGGTCGACCACCAGCGCATCGGGTACACGTTGATGAGCCCGTACGGCAAGGTGCACAAGCACAAGTTCGCCACTATGGAGTTGGGACAGATTGACCGGACGGCCATCCATCCCCAGGTAGCTGCGCTCGATGCTCAGGTTTTCGCTGGTAGGCGCCGGCGCCTGCATCCCATAACCGGTCACAGTCATTTGCTGGTACACCACCGCATCACCCGTGTTGCGTACCGAAAGCGGTGTATTGAGTTCGGCACCATCGATGTGCTGCGTCACGTCGCGGTTATCGGCCAGTTCGCGCGGGACTCCTGCGAGAGTTAATTCGACCTTCCAGGGCTGGGCCGGTTTACTCATGATCGAACGACCCGCGAGATACAGCCAGTTTCGTTCTTGCGTCGACAGCCACTGATGAGTAGACAACTCTTCCGCCAGCGCAAACAGACGTTGGGTACGTTGGTCTGCCGCCAGGTCATTTTCTTCGAGCAGTGCGAAAATCTGCGCCTCGTCACGCAAGACACTACCGTAGTCATGGAACCAGGCCTTTGAGGCGCGAACCTGTGCAAGTCCGGCCGTCAGTGCTTGCATTGCCCGGTCATTGTCACCCATGCGCTGCAGGGCGATGGCAAGATGGGCCAAGGGCAGGCCGGACGCTGCAGCCTCACGGCGATCGTACAGGCTACGCAGTGCGCCAAGCGGTGCCTGTTTGCTACGTGCCAGTACATAAGCCGCATAGGCCTGAACGGCAAAGCGGTCGTGGGTGGCGTTTTCGCTATACCCTACATCGATCTGATTAGGGTCTTGCAGATAGCGCAGCAGCCGTTGTGTTGCCTTGTTAAGAGGTTCAGCGGGTACAGCAAAGCCTCGCTCCCGAGCCCGTAGCAGGAAGTCAGTGACATACGCTGTCAGCCAGTACTCTTCTGAACTTTCTGCGCTCCAGAGACCGAAGCCGCCCGAGTATCGTTGCATTCCTAGCAGTCGATCGATTCCCACCTCGATCTTGCGGCGGCGGTCGCTCTCCTGCTCACCCTGAATGCCGAGGCGCTTGAGTGACTCGGCGTCCGCATAAAGGGAGGGGTAAAGCCCACTGGTGGTCTGTTCGAGACATCCGTATGGGTAGGCCTCAAGTGCCTTGATATGCTCGGCCAGATTAAGCGGTGGCTGGCTGGATACTGCCAGCATGGCTTCCCGCGTTTCTGGAGCATAGGCTTCAAGCACCGATGCCGGTAAGCTCCAGGAGGGTGTGCTGGCGTCCAGCGCGACAGAGAATTGGTCACGGCGTGCCGGATAGGCCGGGCGAACACCTAGCGTCCAGTCGCGGGACAGCGATGAGCTACCCTCTGGCATCACCAATCCCGTGATCCGAACGGTAACCTTGCCTGTCCCGTAACCCCCAAGCGCTTTTACCGGTACCTTGAGTGTTACGCGTTGTCCTTCTTTCAGGGCAAGGGGCTTATCAACGGTTTCCTGCAGCGCCAGACGTCCTGAAACCTCGGTTTTGACCGTTAGCTGCTGAGCGCGTCCGGAAAGGTTTGTCACATCCAGGGCCAATGTCGTTTCGTCACCGCTTGCAAGAAAGCGAGGTGCAGCCAACTCAGCCACCAGAGGTGCCGCAACAGTGACCTTGCTTTCACCCGCCCCGAACCGATCTTCTGTCCAGGCTTGAGCCATGACGCGCAGCTCACCGTTGAAATCTTCAACCGGCAGGCTTACCTCGGCATTACCTTCTGCATCGAAGGTTACTGCCTGACTCTGCTCAGAGAGAATTTTCACCTTGGTAGGGGGCCGCTTGCCGCCGGCCGACAGGTCCGCGTCACCACCAAAAGCCATGGCTGCCAGGCGGCCACGGCCTGCCTCGATCAGCTGGCCATACACATCGAACTGATCGGCCGTGTAGGCCTTACGGCCAAAGAAGGCTGAGAAGGGGTCCGGTGTGATATATCGAGTGATGCTCAAAACACCGGTATCGACAGCCGACACCAGAACGTGCGCCTGTTGAGGAATCGATCCATCGGCGTTGCGTGCCTGCAGGCGGACCTTTAATGGTTGCCCCGGCTCCATGCGTTCAGGTGTATTCACCGTCAGGTTCAGGCGACGAGCCTCACGGTCCAGCGGGAGATGGAGCAGGCCTACCGCACGCTTGGGGGTAACGCCTGTCTTGGCCTCACCTGGGCGTATAACCAGCGCAGTGACATACAGATCATGACGAGACCAATCCTTGGCGACGGGCACATCAAACGTCTTGCCGCCTTCCGGCACTTCGATAGGCTGCCACCAGAGCGGACCCTCGGCGGACTCCACGAGCAGATAACCATTGCCTGCTGTAGGAGGCGTAACAGTGATGCGAGCCTGATCGCCCACGGTGTAGGCTGGACGGTCGAGCGAAAGCTTGACCTGGTCAGGCCGTACGCTTCCGTTGTCGGTGTTGTCCTGCCACCGATAGCCTGCCCAGAACCGAATACTGCTTACCAGGTCGGTCTCCGGGTCTTCCACTTCGACCCGGTAAGGACCCCATTCCACAGGAAAACTAACCTTCGCTGAACCGTTTGCCGCAATATCGATCGTCTCTTCAGACATGGTGATGGCTTTTTCGTTGTAACGACTACTCCAGCCTTCATCATCAGAAAAACCCCAGTAATAGTCCCTTCGTTCACGGACCAAACGGACCCGTAGCTGGCTGGCCTGTAGTTTCTTACCCTGCGCGTTGGCCATAACGATCTCAAAGCCCGCCTGGCTATCTGCATCGACCTCGCCGTCATTGAATAAAGGGCGAATTCCGGGAAGGTGTTGAGCGGGCCAGACCGGTTGGACAAGACGACGTGTTACCGGTCTGCCGCCTGACTCCTGCAGGCTGGACTGCAAAATCAACTGCAGGGGCGAGCGCGCTTCGCTCCAACGGGTATCCTGGGAAAGAAGTCCGCGTCCTTTGGTATCCAGCGTCAGGTCATCCAGGTCAAGGTCCTGGCTAAGGTCGGCCTCGGTAATGGAGCCGAACTGATAACCCGGCAGGGTTGCCACGGCTTCGCGAAGTGGTCTGACATACAGCTGGCTGGAGAGGGTATTGCCATTCGCGGGTGCTCCGTACAGGTAGCGGCCGGTCACGCTGACTTCAAATGGTTCATCGGGAGCCAGCGGCGCGTCTTCACCCTTGAGCTCAAGCGCCATGCGCTCTGGAAGGAAATCTTCGACGGAAAACTCATACAGTTGAGGCGTAGCCCCGTCTACCTGCATGACCAGTTGCCAGCGGCCAGTAGGTGCTTCTTCGCCCAGTTGCAGTTCATATTGGTAAAGACCATTTGCATCAGGCTTCCAGACGAAGCGACGGCTCGTCTGGTTATCCGGCCGACGAACCTCGACCGGGACCGGGTGTGGTGGCAGCGCATGTCCGTCTCCGTCGCGTAACAGTGCGTTCAGCAGCACGGTCTCGCCGGGTCGATACAGGTCACGAGGTCCGAATACAAAGAACTGTTGAGGCTGTTGCCGTGGGCCATCGATCTTGTATTCAGCCAGATCCAATGCGGGGTTATCCAGTCGCAGCAGGCTGGTTTGCCCATCATGCTGAGCCAGCAGCACACGTGCGTTACCGTTGACGGTAAGCTGCGCATGTCCTTGGGCATCGGTCTGGGTTTCAGCCAGAACTGCACTGTCTTTACCCAGTACCCGAATGGCAATCTTGCCCAGTGGCTGTCCGCCATTTAGCGCTTGAGTGAAGACATCGATCCGATCCCTATAGTGATGGGCCGACAAGCCGATATCGCTCAACGTCAGCAGCGTAGTCGACTGTTGATAGTCGTATTTGCCGGCCTGTTGCATCACGGCCAAATAAACGCCGCTTTCTTTGAGGGACTCTATCCCAGTCAGGGGCAGCAGTACGGTTTCCCGGGTATTCAACTTGGGTGACAGGTTGAATCGGCCGGTATAGACCAGCTCTGCCATTGGCAGTATTTCGCTCGACTCCCAATACCCCATTGTGGCTCGATTACCCCACTTGGCAAGGAAGGCTGGCAGCGCATCGGGCTTGATGCGAAAAAAGTCGACATTGATTTTATCGACGTTCAGGGCAATGACCGGAAGCCCCTCGGCCAGTCGTGTTGGCAGGAGTGAGCCACGACTGGCGAAGCCAACGCTTGGGGTAATGTTTCGCGTGTTGAGTGAGGTGGTGTAAGGGGCATTCAGCGCGTTGCCATTGATGGCTTTTAGGCCCGCATCAATGGTCAGAGTAAGCTCACGCTTGGGCTGCAAATGGCGCAGCCGAAGCTCCATCTGGTTATCCGACAGTTCCCAGGCGCCATCAACCGGGCCGGCGGTCTTGTCTGCCAGATGAAGGTACTGATGAAATGCCTGTTCGCGTTGCAAGGGGACTGAAAACGTAACCGACAAAGTGCTGGCACCGTCCAGCTGAATCTCAGAGGCGTCAACCACAGTCAATGCTCGGCCAGCGTATCGCTCGGCTGTCTGGGCAATATCCTGAGTTTTTGATACCGGTGCCGATTCGGCTGTTTTAGCATCAATAGTCGCAGATGCAGACGATCCGGATGATTCAGGCGCGGTCTTGGATGTAGATCCCGTTGGCGCATCCTGAGAGGCGTCGCAGGCGGCAAGTAGGCACAGAATCGCGCTGAGTAATATCCCTTTGAGGCGCATGTTAGTTCCATTAACAGGTCGGGGCGCGGATCATACTCCGACTGACCGTGGCAGGAATACGGTTTGCGCGCCAAGGCTTAACTATTTTTATTTCTGCTTTTCAAAGGATGGTTGTTAGTTGATACGTACCACTGTGTAAAGCATTGAGGCTACCCGGTGTGAGAGATCCTGAGATGCCTAGGTTCTTGAGAAGGCCTCTGGAAATCGGCCTCGCTGTCTGAATAAGCGAGGCCGAATGTGTAAGCTACAAGCTAGCGGTATTGTTGATATTCAGCAGCGCGGCCAAGAAGATCAAACGATCAGGCCGTTATTTCGATTAGATTGCCATCGGGATCCCGGATTACCGCTTCGAAGAAGCCATCGCCCGTCCAGCGTGGCGCGGATACTAGCGCCTGTTCGCCGTCCATATGCTCAGCAAGTTTCCTGACGGCGTCTTCCGATCCCAGCGAGATGGCGATATGGGCCCAGCCTGTTACAGGTGTGTCTGAAGAGATGGGGGCTTGGTTCAGTCTCGGATGCGTCATCAGTTCGATAGTCGGTCCGTCCTCTAGAGTGACGAAGCGAGAAATGAAGCCTTTGTTGGTCTGGCTGTGGTAAGGCTGACCGATGCGGGCGCTAAAGGTCTGATGCCAGAAATCGGCGGCCCGCTCAAGATCAAGTGTCCATAGGGCAACGTGTGCAATCTTCATAGCGCCTCCTGAATGTGTACGGTCTGTACCGAGCAGCCTGATTTTCGAAATGCCTTCAGGCGCGGCTCGACCTGGTTGTTTGTTTCAATCACCAAATGATCGATCGCCTCGCTGGGGATCACCTGATAGGGCGCCAGGGTGTCGAATTTATCGGCAGACAGGGTAATAACCGTGGCGTTGGCCGCGTTCACCAGGGCGCGCTTGAGCTCCGCTTCCTCGAAGTTGAATGCCGTCACGCCCGTTTCAAAGCTGAGCGCGCAGGCCCCCATGAAATAAATGTCTGCGTGAATAGCCTGGATTTCCCTTAGTGCTTTTGCCCCCAGACTGCCACCCGCTTTTGAGTCGAGGCGGCCCCCAATCAGGATCGTCTCTACCCCAGGCTTGCTCAGTAGTGCTTCGCCAATAGCGGGCGCGTTGGTGATGACTGTGAGGTTGGCCTGTGAAGGAAGGGCCAATGCAATTGCCCGGTTGGTTGAGCCTGCATCCAGAAAAATCGTCTGGCCTGGAACGACCAATGCTGCCGCTGCTTCGGCCAGCACCGAGAGGATAGGTGTGCTGTTTTGAATACGTTTATTTAACGGGCCGGGGTCAGGGGCAACAGACAAGGCGCCCCCATATACTCGACGGCATAGTCCTCTTTGAGCCAGTTCGCGTAGATCTCTGCGAATCGAGTCTTCAGAAACGCTCATTTCTTTTGCCAGATCCGCTGCGATGACCCGCCCCTGAGAATCCAGGCGCTGGAGAATCACGGACTGACGTTCATGAGGAAGAATATCTTTAAGAATAGGCATGATCGTGTACTCAGTTGATCTATCAATCATGCATAAAGACGCATAAACATGCAATAAGTAATTATTAAGTCAGAATTTATGCACGATTTGGCGTGTTTTGCTGGCGTGAGTGGACCTGTTTGAGCAATGCCTTAAATCAGGTGTAGCTTCACTAGGGTATTCCTTAAAGCAGTATCCTATTTGTCCTACTGCATAAGGCCTTGTCTCAGCACTAAGTTAAAGGAGGACACAAAGGTATAAATGTATATGGATGTCGGAATGTTGCTAAAAAAGGTAATATAGCAGTAGCTGCCTGATTGCTTTATGCGCATGTTTGTTTTCTGCCACCGCCAAGATTACCTCTGTACCTCAGCGGATTAATTATTTATGCCGCATGAGCTGCCTGCTTCAGGTAAACCGACGCTAATTTATTGAAATAGCACTACTTTATTGAACAAGCGCAGCCGCGTTTTTGGACAGGAGCGGGTTTAGCGTCTAGCGTTGGTCGGGTTTATAGAAAAGCAGGAAACGAAACGTGGTTGAGTTCCATACTAAAAATAACGCTAATGTTTTTGCAGCCGCTCACAGGAAATCCCTAAAACGGTGGTCAATGTCCACCCTGGCGGCAGCGCTTCTAATGGCGGGTAATTATTCGCTGGCGGCTCAGCCGCAAAGTCCTCATTGGGTTGGAAGCTGGGCCGCGGCTCCACAAGCCAACGGTGCTTCTGCCGGCTCGAAAGAGACCGTTGTCAGGGTGAACAATCAGACGATACGCCAGATCGTTCATACCTCTATTGGAGGCTATAAGTTTCGGGTTCGCTTATCCAATGCCTTGGGCAAAACTCCGCTGGTGATTGGCGAGGCCCGGGTTGCATTGAGTGCTGGTAAGAACACCATCAACCCCGATACAGACCGGCCCTTGACGTTTGGAGGAATATCCTCGACGACAATCCCGCCTGGAGCGGTGATGTACAGCGATCCTGTAGACATGCGGTTCTCTTCACAAGCCGATCTGGCTATCAGCCTTTATCTACCAGAGCAGACCGAAGCTAAAACCGTACATACGTTGGGCAAGCAGACCAACTATATTTCTACCTCCGGCAACCATACGAAAGCGCGCGCGTTACAAACAAAGTCGACCAGCACTTCATGGTACTTCCTAACGGGTGTGGATATTCTGACCCATAAGGACACCACAGCTGTTGTCGCATTTGGCGACTCGATTACAGATGGTCTCAATGCCGCGGTAGATACAAACAACCGTTGGACTGACTATCTGGCTCGCCGCCTGTTGAACCGATCCGATATCAATACCAAGGGTGTTCTTAATCTCGGCATTAGCGGCAACCGCATCCTGCACGAGCAGGTGGGACCAAGCGCACTGTCACGCTTCGATCGAGATGTCATCGCGCAGCCTGGCGTTACGCATCTGATATTACTCGAAGGCATCAACGACATTGGCTATTCGGATTTGCCCGGTTCTCGGGAAAAGGTAAGCGCCAAGCAGATCATTGCAGGTTACAAGCAGCTGATTGCCCGTGCAAAAACCCATGGTCTAAAGGTAATTGGTGCTACGCTTCTACCGTATGAAGGGGGCAGTTATTACACCCGGCAGGGCGAGGCCAAGCGTCAGGAAATAAACAAGTGGATTCGTGAGAGCGGGGCCTATGACGCGGTTATCGATTTTGACAAAACCATGCGCGACCCGAAAAGACCGACCCGATTGAACCCCTTGTTCGACTCGGGCGATCATATTCATCCCAACGAGACTGGCTTCCTTGCAATGGCTAATGCCGTCAATCTGGATTGGCTTAAGTAACAGGGTGTATAGCAAGGGGCCTTTCTCGAAGGCTCCTTGTTTAAATCAGTTCCCGCTATCTACCATTTTCCATAAATTCAGATGCTACTCATCTAGAAATGGCCTTTCAGTATTCAAAATTGACTTTAAAGACGATCGGTCTAATATAAGGGCATGACTACCAGTACCTTACCGGCCCGCCGAGGTCGGCCACCTAAGATTCCCCGAGAGCACGCCGATACGCGTGACGCTTTGATCCATGCGGGTATGGAAATCTTTACCGAGCAAGGCTTTGCCGCCACAGGCATTGACTTAGTCCTTAAACGAATACAGGTGCCTAAAGGCTCGTTTTATCATTATTTCGATAGCAAGGAAGCCTTTGGGCAGGCAGTGCTCAGGAGCTACGCAGCTTACTTCGCGCGTAAGCTTGACCGCTGGTTATTGGATGAAAGCGTTGATCCCATACAGCGGCTAAAGAACTTTGTAGAGGATGCCAAAGTCGGTATGGCCAAGTACGAGTTTCGACGCGGCTGTTTGGTTGGCAATCTTGGACAGGAAGTACTCGTTCTGCCGGATAGTTTTCGCTCCCAGCTAGAAGCGACCTTGCTTGATTGGCAACGGCGTTTAGCTGACTGCCTTCGTGAGGCAGCAAAGAGAGGACAGCTGCGGTCTGGATGTAATTGTGATGATTTGGCTACTTACTTCTGGATTGGCTGGGAAGGCGCTGTGCTACGTGCACGAGTGTCTCAGACGGTGCAGCCTCTCGACTGTTTTATTGAGGGTTTTCTGAATGGCATCAAAGCATAACTGCTGCTGCCTAATTAAAGACGATCGGTCTAAATAGGAGACATGATGTTTAAAGCAATTCTCATCGACAAAAATGCATCAACCTATAACGCTCGGTTGGCTGATATGAGCGAAGACCAGCTTCCTGAAGGGGATGTAACGGTACGTGTTTCCTATAGCACGCTGAACTTCAAGGACGGACTGGCTATAACAGGGAATAGCCCTGTAGTGCGCAAATTTCCCATGGTGCCTGGAATAGACTTTGCCGGGATCGTTGAGGAAAGTACCCATCCACGGTACAAGGCTGGAGACCAAGTGCTGCTCAATGGATGGGGCGTTGGTGAAAGCCATTGGGGTGGACTGGCTCAAAAGGCCAGCGTACAGGGTGATTGGCTGATCCCGCTACCGTCCGGGCTCGACGAACACCAGGCCATGGCAATCGGTACTGCCGGATACACCGCCATGCTTTGCCTGAGGGCGCTGGAGCGACATGGAATCACACCTGATAAAGGAGACATCCTGGTAACAGGTGCTAATGGTGGCGTTGGTAGTTTCGCCGTTTCTCTGCTAGCTCGTAACGGTTATTCGGTCATTGCTGCCACAGGGAGACCCGAGGAGTCGGAGTACCTTAAAAAGCTTGGCGCCCAATCGGTTATCAACCGCAACGAACTGTCTGAGCCGGGCCGTCCGCTTTCCAAAGAGCGCTGGGCTGGAGCTATTGATTCGGTGGGTAGCCATACGCTTGCAAATGTCTGTGCTGCCACTCGGGCAGAAGGAGCGGTAGCCGCCTGTGGTCTAGCACAAGGTATGGATCTGCCCGCAACCGTAGCGCCTTTCATTCTTCGCGGGGTAAGTCTGCTAGGTATCAATAGCGTCACCCAGGTCTACGAGCGGCGTGTGGAGGCCTGGAACCGCCTGCAGACAGATCTCGATTTATCTATGCTGTCTGAAATAACACGCGAAATTACGCTAGGGGAGGCTATTACTGCGTCCACTGATTTGCTTCAGGGCAAGATACGCGGGCGGCTTGTCGTCAACGTGAATCGCTAAGAGGGCTTGGTGGATGTTACCTGTCTGGCGCCCAAGTGCTTGGTAAAGCAGCTGCTATTGTTGAGCCGCTCCTGGCTTCGTTCATAACCCAACTTGATTGTTGAGCGTCATCCTCAGACCCATTAGCCAGTAACAAACTGGCCAATGGAAAGACTTACCGCTCAGTAGAATGTGCTTCGCCAGCTCGGCTGCGTATGGAGAGAGGATATCAAAGCAGTGGGTACATAAATACAATAACCGGGTCGCCCAGGCTTAACCATTGAGGGCTTCTTTTCAGCTAACTATAGAGATATGTTGCTTCAGGCGCTATGGCATATTCCTATGCCTTGCGTTACCAGGCTGCCCATAGCATCCAAGGTAGCAATCTACACCCGAAGAGTTAGCCGCTTGCCGGCTTGCTTTACCGTTTTTGAGGCTGTTGAAGCGCATATAAAACTCAGTGCTGACCAGACTAACGAAACCTATCTAAAAAGCTAGCTAGCTAGGTAGGTAGGTAAAGCGCTTCAGACGATCCAGGCAGAAGTTGCGTCAACCGAGGGGCATAGGATCAATCATCTATTAGTCAGGATGGAGGTCAGATACCAACAGTACTCAGCACTGGAAGAAGCCTGACATCATTCAGGAAAGGCTGTAATCAGAAAGCGCTGCTTAGCTTAGCGCCTCATCTCTTTGACAGCAGTGGCCAGCTGGTCGATTGTCCATGGCTTGCGTAGAAAAGGCACATCCTTAGGTAGTTGTATTTCCAGACCGGTATAGCCAGACATCAAGACGATTGGAAGAAAAGGCCAGCGTTTTGAGACGATATGCGCCAGGTCGATGCCGTTGATGTGTCCGGGCATTCTCACATTCGATACGACCACACTTACCAATAGCGCTTTGCCCTCCAGAAAGTTCAGGGCCTCGTCAGCCGTACCAAACGCTGCTACTTCAAAGCCTTCGTTCTGTAGCACATCACTCATTAGCTCACGAAGCATGACTTCGTCTTCCGCTACAAGCGCAATGGGGGCGTAACGCTGTGATGTTTCAGCATTATGTACATCCATTTGATGTGATCCAATCAAGGTTTACTTAAAGCATAGCTGCTTTATGGAGGACCGCCTGCCAGAGCGGCTTTGAAATCAGTCTTTGGGCAGGACGGCTGACCTCTAGCACTTCAACCTGCGCGTGAGAGGGCGGTACGGTATTGTCCCGGTGTTGCACCATGTACCTGAACAAATCGGCGGCTCAGGTGACTGGCGCTGGAAAAGCCGCAGTCCAGCGTAATCTGGGCAAGTGGCAAAGTGGTATTGATCAGTAGCTCTCGAGCCCTGGCGAGCCGTCGTGCCAGTACATAGCGGTGAGGTGGCATACCGAATGAAAGCGTGAACATGCGGCTGAAGTGAAAAGTCGACAAGGCGGCTTCTTCAGCCAGTGTCGACAGCTCAAGCGGTTTATCCAGGTGGGTGTCAATATAGTCGCGGATGCGTCGTCTGACCGATGGTGAAAGGCCGCCGCGCCAGTGGACCTCCTGGCGCGGCCCGCACCCATTGAGCAGCAGATGGCTGACCGCTTCGTGCGCCAGGCTCGAGCACAGCAGGCGCTCTCCAGGTTCCTGCCAGTCACTGCGTTCCAGCGCACGGCAGATGGCAACGAGTGCAGGATCCTCCATGTATGTGCGTTCCTGCAGATGGATCGCCCGGGGTTCCTTGTCCAGAACTCGGATGGTTTCCAGCATCAACTGCTCAGGGGTGACGTACAGATGCATGAAACCCAGCCCTTGCGTAACTGACCAGTCAGAGTCGTGTCCGGCTGGCAGAACACAGAATCGGTCAGGCGCCCCATAGTGGCCCGGCTGGTCGAGGCGAAACGTCTGCCAGCCACCTTCCAGATAGAGCGACAAAGTGTGATGATCCGGGCTGCTGTATCCCAGCACGTCGGCATCGCTGCGATACCACTGCGCCAACGCCATGCCATTGCCCAGCGCAGTATGACGTAGACGGTGTGCATTGGAGGCCTGGTCTAAGGTACGAAACACTTGAAAGTCGTCGGCTTGCTGCATGATCACGTCTCCTGGTTTTACATCATAAGGCTTATGAGAGGCGCGAACCGCATGCCAGAATAAAAAGCGCAAGAATGTGCAACTCTTCAACGGACTGATTCACCACACTGGTTTCCTGACCGCTGGAGACCACCATGAACCTTACGCTTTATCTGTTGACTGTTCTGATCTGGGGCACCACCTGGATTGCCATCAAGTTTCAGATCGAATCCGTAGCCATTCCGCTTTCGATTGCCTATCGCTTCGCCCTTGCAGCGCTGGTCCTGTTTCTAATCCTGATACCGACCCGTCGCCTACAGCCATTGGATCAACGCGGCCAGCTGTTCTGCATGGCTCAAGGTGTTTGCCTGTTCTGCCTGAACTTCATCTGCTTTTACTCGGCCAGCCAGTACATAGCCAGTGGGCTGATTGCCGTAGTGTTTTCAACCGCCACACTCTGGAATGCCCTCAACGCACGCCTGTGGTTCAAGCAAACCATCGCGGCCAACGTTTTGGCCGGGGGCGCATTGGGTTTGCTGGGGCTCGCCCTGTTGTTCTGGCCGGAACTGGGCAGCCACACGGCAAGCCATGAGACTTGGCTAGGGCTTGGGCTCTCCTTGTTAGGAACACTGTGCTTTTCAGCGGGCAACATGATTTCTAGTCTGCAACAGCGCGTGGGTATCCGCCCGTTGACGAGCAATGCCTGGGGCATGTTGTACGGCGCCTTGATTCTATTGGTGATCTGCCTTGTACAGGGGGTGCCTTTTACAGTCGACCTTAGTACACGCTACGTCAGTTCGCTGGTTTATTTGGCCGTTCCTGGCTCAGTGATCGGATTTACCGCCTACCTGACCCTGGTTGGCCGTCTGGGTGCTGAGCGGGCGGCCTATTGCACCGTCCTGTTTCCGGTGGTTGCCCTTAACATCTCGGCATGGATGGAAGGATACCAATGGACATGGCCTGCACTGTTTGGGCTAGCGCTGGTACTGCTGGGCAACATCCTGGTATTTCGCAAACTCAAGGGTAGCTCGACCTTGCTGAAACCTGCGACATCAATGGGACGATAAAAATAAGCAGTTGAAAAACAAAGGCTTACTGGGCTTTCCGTTCGTCGGAAGGCCGCTTGAAAGTATTTTCACTATCCTTATGTAGGGTCATGCGGGATGCCGAAATCGGGTCCCGAGTTATCGAAACTTGCTGATCTTCAGGAGATTCATCATGACTGGTTTATCCCTTGCACCTTTGTTCCGTAGCACTGTTGGCTTTGATCGTTTCAATGATCTATTTGAGTCGGCGCTGCGTGGTTCGGTACCAGGCTATCCGCCTTACAATGTCGAGAAGCACGGCGAAAACGACTATCGCATCGTGATTGCGGCAGCGGGCCTGCATGAAGACGATCTGGATATTCAGGTCGAGCGTGGTGTGCTGACAATAAGTGCCGATCGGCGTGAGCACACCGCTGAAGGTGTGACGTACCTGCACCAAGGTATTGTCCAGCGTGCCTTCAGGCTGTCCTTCCGGCTCGATGAGCACATTGAGGTCAAAGGCGCCAGCCTAAGGAATGGCTTGCTCAATATTGATCTGGTTCGCCGGGTGCCGGAAGAAGCAAAGCCAAAGCGCATTACCATTGCCAGTGAAGCGCGTCCTGCATTGAATGACGAAGCGGCATAAGTACTAAAGACAGCAAAGGGCGCCCAACGGCGCCCTTTGCCTATATAGCGATCTGATTGGAGGACCGGCTTATTCAGCCGGTCCTTGCTGGATCAGGCCGAGGCGGGTGCAGGAACCGACGTATCCGCCAATTGCTTGCCATTCTCATCGCGCAGCTCGACACGCTGTATCTTGCCGACGATGAACAGGTAGCTGAAGACTGCGACTAGCGCGTTGGCACCTACATACACCAACGCCCAGCGGAACGAGCCTGTTACCGCAATGATGTAGCCAATGATAATGGGCGTGGTAATAGAAGCGATGTTACCGAACGTGTTGAAGAGACCACCTGAAAGGCCTGCAATCTGCTTAGGTGACGTGTCCGATACAACTGCCCAACCCAGTGCACCCAATCCCTTTCCGAAGAAAGCCAGCGTCATGAAGCCAACTACCATCCATTCGGCATCCACATAGTTACAGAACACCATGGTGGTAGATAGCAGCAGTCCGCATACGATCGGTAATTTACGGGAGAAGGTCAGTGTATTGCCGCGACGCAGCAGCCAGTCGGAGATGATGCCGCCCAGTACACCTCCAATGAAGCCGCAGATTGCCGGCAAAGACGCAATGAAACCAGCCTTCAGGATGGTCATCCCACGTTCTTGGACGAGGTAGACCGGGAACCAGGTCAGGAAGAAGTAAGTGATGGCGTTGATGCAATACTGACCGAGGTAAACGCCCAGCATCATGCGATTGGTCAGCAATTGGCTGATGTAGTGCCACTTCGGACCATTGTTAGTGCCACGTGCCTGATCCATATCGACCAGACCACCGTTCTTTTCGATGTGTGCAATTTCCGCCGCATTCGCCCGTGGATGATCCTTGGGGTTATAGATCGTTTTCATCCAGATGCCGGAGAAAATGATGCCCAATACACCCATGACAACAAACACATGTTCCCAGCCGAAGCTGTAAACGATCCAGCCCATTAGCGGTGCAAACAATGCCGTTGCGAAGTATTGTGCAGAGTTGAACACGGCCGAAGCGGTACCGCGCTCTGCAGTGGGGAACCAGGCTGCAACGATGCGGGCGTTACCCGGAAATGAAGGCGCTTCGGCAAATCCCACCAGAAAACGTAGAACGAACAGCGTAACCACGGCCCAGGCTACAGGCATCATGCCAACAAAGCCCTGAAGCAGAGTAAACAGTGACCAGATGAAAATACCCGTGGCGTAAACGCGTTTTGAACCGAAGCGGTCAAGTAGCCAGCCCCCGGGGATCTGGCCCAGCACATAGGCCCAACCAAAAGCAGAGAAGATGTAGCCGAGCGTGACGGCATCGATTCCCAAATCCTTTTGCATACTGGAGCCGCCAATCGAAATGGTGGCTCTATCCGCATAGTTGATCGTTGTTACCAGGAACAGCATCAGGAGAATCAGATAGCGGACCCGGGTTTGCCGTGTATCGCCCATAACGTTCACCTCGATATTTATTGTTGTCGATGATTAGCCTCACCCCGTAGAGCGGTGTGGCAGAAAGGAAGCGAGCTGGAGCTATGCGCCTGAGTAGGTAACAGGCAATAAGTGAGAGGGAAGGGATAACTGAGTACGCGGTTCGATATGTTTCACGGTTGTTGTCCTTTTTATAGTGATCAGATGGTGCCTTGTCTGATTGCGCAATCATTAAAGGCACTATCACACCAATCGGTTGTGTCTATTGATAACCGATCTTGATGTGATTGCGCAATCATTAAAGTGTAAGAGGCTGACGAATAGCCGCCTGCCGTTGAATCAGGTTGTGGAGCGTTCCACAATTGTGAACCCAGTGTCCAACTGTACCGGCTCGGTATGTTGGTCAGGATTTTGAAAGCGCGCCAGCAGGGCCTTCGCAATGAGCTTGCCCATTCGGGCACCATCAACATTCACAGTCGAGAGTGCAGGGTATACATGAGCCGCGCTGGATAGGTCGCCAAATCCTAGAACGGCTAGTTCTTCAGGTACCTTGATCCCCTGACTGGCCGCTTCTGCCAGAATGCCTTGGGCAACTGTATCGGAACTGCATACCACCACTTCAGGAAGCGAGCCACGCCCCTTGAGCTGGCGCAAACCTTCACGACCACTTAACAGCGTGGCAGGCGTTTGCATGATCTCGACAGGTACATCCGTAATGCCTAATGACGCCAGTTGGTCCAGCAGGGCACGTCCACGCTTTAGAGCTCGTATGTCGTCGACCGAAACCAGTCCAAACTGACGATACCCTTTGCCATAGAGATAATCGGCCATAGCGCGCCCAACGGCTTCATGGGAAAAGCCAATTTGCATGTCGATGGGCTCGGTGCCCAGCTCCCATGCTTCAACTACCGGAATGGAGGATCGGGACAGTCGTTCACGGCTTTCTTCGGTATGAAGTGTGCCAGTCAGTACAATCCCATCAGGCCGCCGACCGAGCACAGCTGCCAAAAGCTGCTCTTCCTGTTCAGGGGAGTAGCCGGTCAGACCTATCATCGTCTGGTATCCTGATGCGGTTAGCTGATCGATCAAGGCCTGTACCGTGTCGGCAAAAATAGAGTGTGCAATTGTCGGCAGGAAGATGGCGACCAGCCGACTTTTATTCGAAGCCAGGCCTCCCGCCAACATATTGGGAACATATCCGGTGGCTTTGACGGCGGCCAAGACCTTTTCCCGGGCGGCCTCGCTTACGATCTCTGGGCGATGGAGTGCTCGGGAAACCGTAATGGGTGAGACACCCGCCACCTTGGCGACATCAATCAAGGTCAGGGCGGGAGTACCAGAAGAGGGCCCGGAGGCGGTTTTCGATGATTTTCTTGCCATTACCTTCGAGGCCAACAATGAAGCAGAGCGCCATCTTAACGGCTTGCGCTTTTCTTGTATGCGTTCTGTCGTGGGTATCCAGAGCTATTGCTGAGCCGTTATCCTTTGGCAGCGCATCCCTCTGCGTTCCAACTGATAATGATGGGCCATTGTTCGGATTAGGCAAAATTCAGCCAAAGTCCGACATGCTGCGGGCTAGCGTTTGATTTGAGGACTCATACAAGAGCGGCAAGCTATACGCTTGCCGCTCAATCCCTCACTTTTCAGTAAAACGCATTCCGCGAAATGTACGAACCGGGTTACCGCGCTCAATCTCATGATGGAACAAGCGTCTATCCAGTCGCTGAGCTGCCTGGGCGTCCTCGGTGTACTGCGCAAGTTTTTGCTCAATCAATGCCATTGCCAGGCGCTTGTTGGCATGCTGGCTGCGCTCGCTTTGCACCTTGACCGAAAGCCCGCTCTGCACATGAGTAGCCCGAACGGCAGAGTCCGTCTTGTTCACGTGCTGACCGCCGGGCCCTGAGGCCCGCACGTACTCGAAGCGTATCGATCCCGAGGAGGCTGACGCAGGCGGCATAAATACCCTGGCGCCAAAATACCAGTTCTTTCTGCCATGCTGAGGCCGGTAAGGACTTTGGCATATCCAGAGCAGACTGCCGTTCCATCGGCTGGCCAGTGGCTCGCTGCGCTCGCCTTCCAATACCAGAAGTACAGAGCTAACGGTGCCGCGGTGCTCGCCATCCGTCTGTTCAATCACTGACAGCAGCACATCCTCGCGTTCGGCTTCTTTTTCCAGAAGACGAAGCGCCTTGGTTACGGCCAGCTCGCACTCGGCCGGGCCTTGGGCCGATGAGAGTTGCAGGAGTCTCACGGGCAGCACCCCCGTCGCTTGTAGGTCAGTACCGGTTTAAGCCGGGCTATGACCGTGACCAGTGAAGCACCTTGCAGGGTTTCGATGATGCTGTCGATGTCCTTGTACGCTTCTGGTGCTTCCTCATACATCAACGCCTTGTCCTCGCAGACGACCCGGCTGCCCAGGGACGTGCGCTTCAATTGATCGAACGAGAAGCGGTTGGATAACCGATCGCGGCACTCTGTCCTGAGCCATTTTCTGCCGGCACCGTGGGCTAGGGAAAAGAGACTGGTTGCCGAGGGGATCGGTTTGACCAGCCAGCTATAGGACCCACGAGAGCCCGGAATGATGACAGGTCCCGCGTCGGCCGGAGTGGCGCCCTTGCGATGCAGCCAGCCCTGCACACCCTCAATGCTGGCTGAGGACACAAGGTTATGGTTGATATCCAGCACCTGACGACCCTCTGCACGCAGATTCGCCAGGAGTCGTCTGGCGATGAGCTGGCGATTGGCTTCTGCATAGCGCAGGCCCTGATCATGCAAGGCTAGGTACTCGAGCCCTTCGGGTGATCTAGGGTCGAGACCAGCATGCCCGAACGCCTCGACATGCCTACGTAAAACCGACTCGCCATAGCCTCGCGATCCGCTGTGCACAAGCAGAAGCAGGGTTTTTCGATCCAGTCCCAGCGAAGCGACCAGCGTTTCGTCATGAACGGTATCGATGGCTTGAAGCTCGGCAAAGTGATTGCCGCCGCCAATCGTGCCCAGAGAGGCTTCATAGCCTGTTCTGGAAAGAGAAAAGGCCTGTACGTCTTCGGCCCAACTGTTGTCCAGTGGCCCGTCGATACTGCCCAGGCGCCGTTCGAGTTTGTCGAGATTCAGCTTGCCAGCTCGGATATCAGTCTGCCAAAGCGCCATGCCGCAGCCGATATCATTTCCAACCAGGGCTGGATAGATAACATTTTCAGAGAAGAACGCGGCGCCTACTGGGTAGCCACGGCCTGGGTGAAGGTCCAGCATGCCGGAGACCCGGACCATACCAGTCAATCTGGCAGTAGTTTCCAACTGCTGTATCGCAGTACCTTCGATCCAGAGATTATCGGATGCGATAAGGTTGACGCGTTCCGATAAAGTACGAATGCAATTGCCCATAACCAATTCCTGATGGGTAAACAATAATTCAGGGAGAGGCAGGCCGGAGCCGGGCAAAGCGTGCGCTTAGGTGCGCAGAAAAGCGTTTACGCCTGGCAGGACCTGCAAAGAGTGAAAGCGCGTCGCATGATCAGGCTCCTTGCAAGATAGAAAGAAAAGGGAAGCAGATAGTAGTAGCTTGGGTGCAGAAAATCCAGTGCAGAGAAGGTAGCCCCAAGAAGGGCTACCCGGACAACTCAGCCCTCGGTCGAGGTTTTGGACCGTTGGGCAAAGCTCTTGCGCAGCTTTTGAAGCTTGGGTGGGATTACCGCCATGCAGTACTGATTGGCGCGCCCGCGCTCTTCCCAATAGTTCTGATGATATCCTTCTGCCGGATACCAAGGCCCCAGTGGCTCGATCGTGGTCACGATGGGCGCTGAGAGGCCTCCCTGTGCACGTGCAATCGCCGCTCTGGCCTCGGTTTCCTGTTCGGAGTTTGCCGGGAACAGGGCAGTACGGTACTGCGTACCCATGTCGTTACCCTGTCGGTTGAGCTGGGTCGGGTCATGGGTTGCAAAGTGAATATCGAGCAACTCGCCATAGCTGATCACGTCAGGGTCGTAACCAATACGGATGGCTTCGGCATGGTCGGTATTACCCTCACAGACCTGCTCATACGTAGGGTTGACCGTTTTGCCGCCGGTATAGCCACTCTCGACGGAAACGACTCCGATGACATCCTTGAATACTGCCTCTACGCACCAGAAGCAGCCTCCTGCAACGGTCATGTATTCGGTCGCCATAAAATTCTCCTAAAGCATGGTGTTGGGATGACTGGCTGATCAAACCTGTGCGGAACACGTAACAATCGGTTTGTGCTTACTCTACGCTATTTCGATCAGCGCTTCTGCGGCCAGAGGTTGCAAATATCGTTATGGGTCAAACGTTTGGCGAGTATACGCCTTGCTCTCGTGAAGTCCGGTGGTTGGGCCTTCAGGAATGCACTCCGCCGTACCGGACACAAAAAAGCCATCCGCGATCTGATCCTGGTTAAGATAGCTTGCAGCGCATTCACCTATAATTGAGATAGTGCTTTGCAGAGGCTATTTCAATAGCTCTGCACTCAGGCCAGATAACGGCGGAACCAGCCCAGTGTTCGCTCCCAGGCCAGCGTTGCGGCGGCCTCGTCATAGCGTGGCGTCGAATCATTATGAAAACCATGGTTCGTGCCGGGATAGATATAGGCTTCATAGGTTTTGCCAGCGGCTTTCAAGGCGCTCTCATAGGCAGGCCAACCTTCATTGATACGCTCATCCCGCTCGGCATAATGAATGAGTAACGGTGCCTTGATGCGAGGGACATCTTCAACTCTGGGTTGCTTGCCATAAAACGGTACGGCCGCGCCGAGTTTGGGATAGGCGACAGCTGCCGCATTGGCTACGCCTCCGCCATAGCAGAAACCGGTGATTCCTACCTTGCCAGTTGTGAGCTCATGCCCCATGAGCCATTCGACGGCAGCAAAAAAATCGTTCATCAGCTTTTCGGGATTAACGGTTTGCTGAAGCTCGCGCCCCTTGTCGTCATTTCCCGGGTAGCCGCCTACGGAACTCAAGCCATCAGGGGCCAGCGCCACGAATCCAGCCTTTGCCAAGCGTCGCGCAACGTCCTCAATGTAGGGATTGAGCCCACGGTTTTCATGAGCGACAACAATGCCCGCAACTTTTCCCTTGGTCTGCGCAGGTCGCACGAGATAGCCACGGACATGTCCATGCCCTTTAGGCGAGGGGTAGGAAATGTATTCAGGGATGATTTCAGGATCGGTAAATTCGACTTGCTGCGCCAGAGTGTAATCTGGACTCAAGGCAGCAAGGAGTGTCGTGGCGGCTAATCCGCCTACGGCGAATTTACCTGCACGGTCGAGAAATTCTCGACGATTGATTCGCCCATGCACGTAATAGTCATACAGCTCAAGCAGTTCGGGCGCGAAATCTTTTGCGGTAAGACGGGCCATGCATGTTCTCCTTGTTGGCTGCAGGCGGGGATAGATCAGGGCTAATGGACAGCGGACTATAGTTACAGGACTACTTTAGAGTACTTATCGGAAAATCGCTCGGGCAGTAACTCAACCATGTGCTTAGCCCAGATGGATGTGAAAAAAGGCACCTGTTGTCACGCCGTTTGCTCGGCAGGGGAAATGATTGTCGTCTTGCTGCAAGAGCGACCTGAGCTGAGGTAATCGGCAATCGATTACTGGATGACTTCTCTCAGAAAGTCATTTACGGCGCTCAGTATGGCAGCCACGACAAGTTGAACTGGACATGCGCAGAAAGCTACACAGATGCTCATCAACGGTCAGCTCATAGAAAGGCAGACTGCAGCGCTTGATCCGATGCATGACCGGCTCGCTCGTTTAGAGCGTGGCGCTTTGCCTCGACGCAGAATGGACGGCGAACGAGCGTGATAGTTCGGTCAACTGCCAATGGATGACTGGAAAAGAGGGATGCACCACGTTTCAAGACACAACAGGGACTCATAACAGTCAGGGTCGCCAGGAAAATGTTCGTAGCACTGGCCTTTTACGACTAGACATCGCTATCGCTATCGCTATCGCTATCGCTGGCAACAAGAATAGTTTGCCAATATAAGTGGCTGTTTAGAGTCACTCTGCTTGGTAGTGGCTAACGTTATCAAGTTGATCCAGTCGTAAGAAAACCAATCGGCTTTAATAAGGAGACTGGCACGGAAAGCTTTTCTATCAAACGGCATGAAGCCCTGACTGCTTCTGTCGATTTCCCAGTCCTTTCAGAAACATTTTTACACATATTGGCGATTCAAGGCTGTATCCGAATTCCTCATGCTTTCAGGCCGACTCAGGAAAAGAAGGTGATGACGGGGTACGCCGCTGTATAGCGCCTAGTCGCGATTATGTTATCGGTGTCAACGCTCACCTCACCTACGCTGAAAAGGCCTCAGAAGCTAAATCAACACCATTATCCGAGGGACATCGGAAGACACGCCTGAGGGGGATCGGCAACGCTTATTCCATAGCGCTAAAGCGCTTTATGGTTCTTCATTGACAGGGATTTTTCTAAAGATTCATGGATACGGTTTATCTTGTTTTAATGCTTTTACTTGTCGCCTCGGCTACTGGGGTGGCGGCTCGCTTTCTACCATCACTGCCCACACCGCTTGTACAGATTGCTTTTGGTGCGCTACTGGCCTGGCCTGCCAGCGGGCTGCATGTGGAGCTTCAGCCTGAGCTGTTCATGCTCCTATTCATTGCCCCACTTCTATTTGCCGATGCGCGACGGTTCCCGCAGCGCGAATTCATGCTGCTTCGTGGGCCTATTCTGGCATTGGCGCTGGGCCTTGTACTGGTAACCGTAATTGGTGTGGGATATGTGGTTCACTGGTTATTCCCCGGTTTGCCTTTGCCTGTCTGCTTTGCACTGACGGCGATTCTTTCACCTACGGATGCCGTCGCGGTATCGGCTATTTCCGGTCGACTTCCGGTACCACCGAGGCTGATGCACATTCTTGAGGGCGAGTCGCTCATGAATGATGCGTCCGGTCTTGTGGCATTCAAGTTCGCGGTAGCCGCAGCATTGACCGGTGCGTTCTCTCTGGCACAGGCAACAGTAGGATTTCTGCTGATTTCCCTGGGTGGGCTACTGGTGGGCGCCTTACTGGCGCTGGCCTTTAATGTGGTGCGGACCCGTCTGATCGAGCGGCACCTTGGCGAAGCTTCGACGATTCAGATCGTACTGCTGCTCCTGCTGCTACCCTTTGCGGCGTTTCTGCTGGCGGAGCATTTTCATCTGTCCGGTATTCTCTCCGCTGTGGCAGCGGGTATGGTCATCAACCGGCTTGACCTAAAACGCCAGGATCAGACCACGTCCCGTATCCAGACGCGCAGTGTCTGGGAAATGCTGGAGTTTGTGCTTAACGCATTGGTATTTCTGCTACTCGGTTTCCAATTGCCCGAAATCATTGGCGGCGCGCTTAACGCAACGACCAGTGCAGGCACTACGCTGCCGTTTATTGAGTTGCTGGGTTTCGTCGCGCTGATTTCGATTGCGCTTCTAGGGATGCGGTTTCTCTGGATATTTGGTGCCGCACATATGCCTCGGCTGTTGCGTCGCAAGCCAGCGCGGTCTGTCTCCGCTCGCGTCATGTTGGCCGGGACATTGGCAGGTATTCGAGGCACCATTACCTTGGCGGCTGCCTTGTCGCTGCCAGAGATGCTGAATGACGGTACGCCGTTTCCGGCCCGTGAGCTGCTGATCTTCCTGGCGACCGGCGTCATTCTGTTCACCTTGATTACCGGAAGCGTAGGTCTTCCTCTGGTGTTGCGCGGGCTGGATCTGCCTGAAGACAGCCGCGAATATGAAGAGGAGCGCCATGCGCGTATTCGTGGGGCCGAGGCGGCAATCCGGCACATTGAAAACTATCACCAAGAAAAAGCGAAGGTACTGGCGGACCACCAAGGGGATGAAGAGATTATCGTCGCGTTCAACGAGATCACCCTCCATCTGATGGACTACTATCACAAGCGTATGGAGATCAATAACCACGAGTTGCCGACCCCGCTTCTCGAAGCGCGCCGCGATCTTGAGCGGGAAACGCGTCTGCAGGCGCTCAAGGCGGAGCGCACTGAATATTACAAGCTGCGTAGCCGTCATCATATCAATGACAGTACGCTACAAAAGCTGGTGAGGGAGGTGGATCTGATCGAAACCGCTTTGACTGCAAGCGCAACCAGGCAGCATCACTAAATGATGTAAGCAGGCTCCGTAACGTTGGGGCCTGCTTACGCAGCGCTGGTCATTACAAGCGATCAAGCTCTTGGGTGATATCAAACCGATTGATCGCATGGGTAAGCGACCCGGCGCTGTAAGGCTTGGAAATGAGTGGGATATCCTTGAAGCGATCAGGAATCACCGTGTTTTCGCCATAGCCTGTTGCGAAAATGAAGGGATGTTTGGCATCAGCCAGCTCGTCTGCAATAGCCAGACTGGTCTCCCCCGACAGATTCACATCCAGTACGACTACGTCGAAATGAGTAAAGCCCAAAGCGCGGCGTGCTTCGTTGACCGTTCCGGCAATCTCCACATCAGCGCCAGCTTCCTGGAGCATTGCCTGTGCATCCAGCGCGATCATCATGCTGTCCTCTACCAGCAACAGTTTTTTCTCTGCCAACGATTGCGCCGTGACCAGCGTAGGCGCCGTTTTCAGCTCAGTAACATTCCCCACACTCACATGGCGTGCCGGGATCAAAAAACTGCCCTGGACACCTTCGATTCGGTATTCGATCCGGGCCTCACCTTGCAGCTCGAAGGGAATGGTCCGCTCGATAACGACCGATCCAAATCCTCGGCGGGAAGGCGCGCTTACTATCGGCCCTCCGCTTTCACACCACTCGATCCGAAGGTCCTGATCACTTACCAGGAACCAGGACACCAGCAGATGCCCGGTCGGGCGGCTCAAGGCGCCATACTTAACCGCATTGGTCATCATTTCATGGAAAACCAGTGCTAGCGTCTGATAGGCCCGTGCATCCAGGATGACCGAGGGACCGGAAAACATCACACGATCCTGCGCACCGTAAGCCCAGGCTTGGGCTTCGGCTTCCAGCAAGTGAAGCAATGGCGCCGAGGCCCAACTGACCTGATTCATCTGGTCATGCGCCTGAGCGAGGGCGTTGATGCGATGCTCAAGATCTGCAGTAAAGTCTTTGACGGATGTGGTCTGCTGACCACTCTGACGGACCACTGCCCGAATCAGGCTAAGAATATTCTTGACCCGATGGTTGAGCTCGGCAATGAGCAGCGATTGGCTTTCCTGGGCAACCTGCCGCTCCTGCGCAATCAATTCGGCACGCCGAAGAATCACTTCCAGAAGCGAGATGCGCAAGGTCTCGGCAATCTGTTTTTCATCGGAGCGCCAGGGTAGTGACTGCCCCCCAACTGTTTGTTTCCATGCCTCAAAGCTTTTACGTGGGCTGATGCGCTCGCCCGGCGTGACCGGTTTGTCTGGATTGCCTCCCCAGGTGATGGTCTGCACGAATTCACGACGGAAAAACAGCAAATAGTCTCGGGGGGAGCGAGAGAAGGGTATCGCCAGTACCCCGCTGACGGCCTGCGCATAAGCCCGTGCGGGAGGAAAAAGTTTGCTCAGTTCGTGGGTGGCGAGTACCGCATTGGAACTGCCCATACTCAGAAACTGAATCAGCGGCTCTACCATCTCAGGTGGAGGCGTGATACCAAAGCCGGTGAAACGGCTGTCCGACCATACCCCGATGCCGTCACAGGGGATGATGTCATTCAAGTTTCCGGCATAGGCGGCCAGATTATCGAATAAGGTCTCACGGGGTGACATGCTGGCGATCAGCCGGTCATGCGCCTCATGCGCGCTGCTGACCAGGCGCAGCTCATCCTGATGCTCCCTCGCTTCCAACTGAAGCGACAGCACCTGCCCAAACAGTTCCGCGGCAGCGCTCATGGGACCGCTCAAGCGATAAGGCTCGCTATGGTGGCAGGCAATCAAGCCCCATAGCTCTTCCCCCCGCATAATGGAAACGGTCATCGTGGCTCGCACGTTCATGTTGTGCAGATACTCGATGTGTACGGGCGAGACGCTGCGCAAGGTAGCAAGGCTGAGGTCCATAGGCAGGCCATCCGGTCCAAAGCCTGGCACCAATGGAACGGGCATATAAGCTGTATCGGTAATTACACGTAGCCATTGACGCTTGTAGAGCGCTCGGGCCTGAGCCGGAATATCCGAGGCGGGATAATGCAGCCCGAGAAAAGCATCCATGCCGGGCCTTACCGCCTCGGCAATGACCTGGCCGGAGTTATCGTGTAAAAACTTGTAGATCATGACCCGGTCGTAGCCGGTGAATGCCCTGATCTGCTGAGCCGCCTGTTTCAGGAAGCGGTCAAGGGTCGGAGCGCGCTTGAGCCGCCCGATCAGGCCTTTGACGAGCGTGACAGGGTCAGCCGCCGCGGTGTTATCCAGACTTGGCGTGCCCTCGATGATGGCTATCCCGCCCGAGACATGAACGGCCATATCGTAAAATACGTCGCTGTTGTCCAGCGACATGCGGTTCAGGCGCTCTGCCGTGCCGGACAGCATCGTCGTCTGCAGGAGGTTACGTAGCGAGTGAACGGCTTCCAAAGGCAGTACCTGCTCAAGATCAAGCCCAAGCAGATAATCGGGTGAGTATCCTTTGAGGTAGTCAGCCGTGTTGGCTGAAGCCTGAATGATTTTCCAATCAGGCAGGGTGCATCCCAAAAGAAATCCATGTGGCTGAATAGAACCAGGAACATGGATAGGTTCACGCTCACAGACGCTTAAATCCACGCCCTCGGATACGGGCTGGTACGACTCACTCACAGACGAGAGCCTCCTAGAACAAACGTTTAATTTGACACGTTGCACGTGAAAAACACGTAAAGAAAGATCAGTGGTTAGGAGAACGGGATAAGGCGCTGCGTGAGTGAGCAAGTTCCTTAGAGCCGCTTTGATGAGCATAACAGTGAGCCAGTCTGAACGCAGTACGATCAGACCGCTGGTCGAGCCGTATCTTTATAGAGCACCGTGTGGAGCCAGTCGGTGCATTCTTATTCTAGCCTACGTCTGTCCAGCACGTATTGCACCTATCAATACGTGAACTTTATCGCACTTTACTATTATTGCGATAATTAAAACAGAGTGGTTGCAATCTGTCGCCTGTGTTGGACTTAAGGCATGAGTTCACGGTCATAACCCCCTGTATGGATAGAAGCCGGACGTTTGCGGACGAATGGCATAAAGCTATCACGGTGGCGGTCGATAACCTGACGCAATCCTATCTTCTATTTGTACCGCCAAGTGGTGACTTCGCTAGCAATACCTCCGGCTCAATGCGCCGCTGTTGCTGCTGACTACGAGCTTGCCGTCTGATGAGAGTAATTGGCTCATGAGTGATTTATACACCAGCGACTTGATGGCCGAGGCTGAGCGAATCGCCGTTCTCAAAGCGCTTGGAATACTCGATACCGAGGCCGAAGCTGTATTCGATCAGGTGACGCAGCTGCTCTCTGATGCGCTTGATCTGCCCATTACGCTTGTTTCGCTGGTAGATGCGGAGCGGCTATGGTTCAAATCCAAACTAGGCGTTTCCATTAACGAAATGCCTCGCGAGAGGGCCTTTTGCTCCTATGCCATCCAGCGACGCGGCCCGCTCGTTGTAAACAATGCGCTGGAAGATCCTCGCTTTTCCCACAATCCCCTGGTCATCGGAGAGCCTTATATTCGGTTCTATGCAGGCGTTCCGGTCAACAGTATCGACGGTCATCCACTGGGTACGCTCTGCGCGATTGATACCTATCCGCGAGTCTTGACGGACCAGCAGCTGGAGACCCTTGAGGCCCTGGCCGGAGTCATCAGTCGAGAAATTCAGCGGCGTGAAACGGCTGTTCAGACCTGGCAGCAATTACAGCAGTCCACTGCCCAACTCAAGGCCAGCGAGGCCAGGTTTCGCACGATCTTCGAGCGGGCAGGCGTGGGGATCTCGCTATTGACGCCGACAGGGCAGTGGCTCGATATCAACGAGACGTTTTGCGCCATGCTGGGATTTCAACGTGATGAAGTGCTGAGCATGAATTTTGCCGAGCTCAGCCATGCTGATGACATGGCTCAAGACCTTGAGCTGCTGAATCAGTTGCGTAACGGAGAGATCGACCGGTACGAAATCGAGAAGCGTTACCGGCACAAGAACGGAGAGCACCGTTGGGTGCGGTTGACGTGTACCCGGCATGTCAATGAGCAGGGTGAGCTGGATTATTACGTTCGTGTTGGACAGGATATTCAAGCCCGCAAAGAGGCTGAGTTGTCACTGGCGGCACTGCACCATGATCTGGAGCAGCGTATCAATGTCCGAACCCAGGATCTTCAGCAGGCCAATGAGCGACTGACCGAAACACTCGAACAGAAGGAGCAGTCCGAGCAGGCCCTTCGCAAGCGTGAAGCCGAGCTGAGTGCAGTGCTTGAGAATAGCAGTGATGCCTATGTCAGCATGAACGAAGCCGGCCGTATCGTAGACTGGAACCGCAAGGCGGAGGCACTGTTCGGCTGGAGCCGTGAGGATGCCGTCGGGCAGCCGGTAGACCGGCTCATCATGACCTCATCCATTGGTGATCACTACCAGGCCGGTCTTAGCCGTTATCTTTCGGGGGAATTGGACCTGGGCGAGGGGGCTGCACTTGAAATCATGGTGCACCACCGTAACGGCGCACGTATCCCTGTAGAGCTCAAGGTGACAGCTGTTGATGCTCTAGACCATAAGCTTTACAGCGCTTTTCTGCATGACATCTCTGAACGCCGAGCCGAGCAGGAGCGCCGGGAACGCGAAGCGCTGGAAGACAGCCTGACGGGGCTACCAAACCGGCGTGCCTTGTACAAACGATTGAAAAGTCAGCTTGGCGCCAAGCCTACGCTGGCCAATCCCCTCTTACTGCTCTGCATGGACCTTGATAATTTCAAGCCGGTAAACGACACGCTGGGTCACGCGGCCGGTGATCGGGTCCTTATGGAAATCGCGCATCGATTAACGAGCAGTCTGGGACGTGAGACATTCGTTGCACGCATGGGAGGAGACGAGTTCGTTATCCTCCTGCGAGGAGTGACCGGACGCTCCGCTATCGAGCAGCTCTGTGAAAAAATTCTAGCCGCTATTATCGAGCCCGTGCAGATTGGTGATCAGGAAGTCATCATTGGCAGCAGTATCGGTATCGTGTGTGCGCCACAGGATGGTCAGCGGACCGATGAACTGCTCAGGCTTGGCGATATCGCCTTGTATGAAGCCAAGGCTGCCGGCCGGAACACCTGGCAATTCTATTCCGAGGAGATGAATACCCGTATTTTGGCCCGGCGCCAAATAGAAAGTGATCTGAAGCTGGCCTTGCAACGGGACGAGTTGCGCCTGGAGTTCCAGCCCCGCTTCGACACAGCGCAAAAACGAATGTTAGGGGCAGAGGCTCTGGTGCGCTGGGAACATCCCATTCGGGGCTACCTGGGGCCTTACCACTTCATTACCGTTGCGGAGGAGACTGGCCTGATTGTCTCCTTGAGTGACTGGGTGATGCGCAAAGCCTGCCTTGAGGCGTTGCAGTGGGCGCCGGATACATTTGTCTCGGTGAATCTTTCACCCCTGGAGTTCAAGCGCAGTGATGTAGTTGCCCGGGTCATGGCTGTTCTGAAAGAAACAGGGCTGCCGCCTCATCAGCTTGAGCTGGAAATCACCGAAGGCGTCGTCTTGGATAACGCCAATTCGGCGCGCGAAGTCATGCACCGGCTTAAGGCCTTGGGCGTTCGTTTGGCCATGGACGACTTTGGAACCGGCTATTCATCGCTGAGCTATCTGCATACCTATCCTTTCGATGGAATCAAGATCGACCGCAGCTTTATCGCCGGGTTGGATACTTCCTCGAATGGGGAGGCGGTCATCGAGGCCATTATCGGATTGGGCCGTGCATTGTCATTGACTGTCACGGCTGAGGGGGTGGAAACCCAACGGCAGATGGATGTACTGGCCCGGTTGAAGTGTAACCAGGCGCAGGGTTACTACCTTGCTCGTCCGATGCGAATCGAGGCGCTGAAGGCACTGATGGATTCTCTGCTTTAGGAAAAGAAGGGCACCGTATAGTGCCCTTTGGTCTCAGCGTGCCGGTTGAATGATACCGGAGCACTCGCCAAATCCGATCGAGGCATAACCTTCACGGTGGCAACGGGCCCGCAGGATAACCTCGTCACCATCCTCCAGGAACGTGCGGGTTTCACCGTTGGGTAGCGTTAGCGGCTGCTTGCCTCCTACGGTTGTTTCCAGCAGGCTTCCATAGCTGTCCGGTTGTTCCCCTGAAAGCGTACCGGAACCGAAAAGATCCCCCGGCTGCAAGCTACATCCATTCACAGTATGGTGAGTAACAAGCTGCGATAGAGTCCAGTACATGTTCAGGCTATTGCTCAAGGCCACGCGTTGAGCCGGCAGATTCTGCTCACGCATGGCTGCCGTGCGCAGTAATACTTCCAGCTCAATGTTCAGCGCGCCCGTTTCCTGGTCGGTTGGATCAAGCAGATAGGAGAGCGGCTGAGGATCACCAGCCGGCCGGGACGGTTGCGCGCAGCGGAACGGATCCAGGGCTTCGGCGGTAACCACCCAAGGGGAAACCGTCGTAGCAAAACTTTTGGACAGGAACGGGCCCAGCGGTTGGTATTCCCACGCTTGGATATCACGAGCCGACCAGTCATTGAGCAGGCATAGCCCGGCAATATGGTCCTTGGCATTGCCAATTGAGATGGCCTCGCCCCGAGCATTGCCTCGGCCTATCCAGACGCCGAGCTCCAACTCATAGTCCAGGCGCTTGCAGGGACCGAACACCGGCTCGCTCTGCCCTGGTGGAAGTATTTGTCCTTTCGGCCTTATGACCGGCGCTCCGGATACGTCAATGGTGGATGCCCGCCCGTGATAGCCGATGGGAACATATTTGTAATTGGGGAGCAGTGGATTGTCCGGACGAAACAGTTTGCCCACGTTCGTGGCGTGATGGATTCCTACATAAAAATCGGTGTAGTCACCGACCTTGGCTGGCATATGCAACTGGCAGCTCTTCATCGGGCGCAATAACGTATCGCCCAGCGCGTGCATGCGCGTGCGGTGCAGGCTCGATTCGTCCAGTAATGCCAGTAGCTCTTCGCGTAAAGCACGGCGCTCGGTTGCATCCAACGCGAAAAAGGCGTTTAGCGTGGTACCTGCTGCGTATTCGGCGGCACACTGCGCCGCGCTGCTGAACAGACCCGCCTCGCAGGCAACACGCATGTCCAGAATATAGTCCCCAATCGCGACACCGCCCCTGGGTGTCTCGCCAGGAGGGCTGAACACGCCGTGGGGCAGATTCTGCAAGGGAAAATCGATATGGCTGTTGGCAGAGGCTACCCAACTCAGACGTGGATTCTCGGTTCTCATAGAGGGTCCTCCCGGTGAAACGTCTTGCCCAACCCTGACCAGCACGCGTCATAGTCAGCCTGTAAGGTTGCGGTTTCCAGAGCATGGCGGGTGGGTCTTAATACCGGCCCGGTCTCAAACATGAAGGCCATGGTGTTATCGATTTTGTGTGGCTTCAGCTCGGCGTTGATCGCCTGGGTCGTCGATACATGATCCGGCCCATGAGCACTCATGCAGCTGTGCAAGGAGGCTCCGCCCGGTGAGAAGCCGTCGGCCTTTGCATCATAGGCACCCTGGATAAGTCCCATGAATTCATTCATCAGGTTGCGATGGAACCAGGGTGGCCGGAAGGTGTTTTCGGCCACCATCCAGCGTGGCGGGAAAATCACGAAATCGATATTTGCCATTCCGTGAGTGCTGCTCGGTGAGGTCAGGACTGTAAAAATGGACGGATCGGGGTGATCAAAACTGACGGTACCGATAGTATTGAAGCGGCGTAGATCATACTTGTAGGGTACGTTGTTGCCGTGCCAGGCCACAACGTCCAGAGGTGAGTGATCCAGCGTGGTTGACCACAGTTCACCCAGGTATTTCTGTACCAGTTCGGTTGCCTCATCACGCTCTTCGTAAGAGGCCACTGGAGCCATAAAATCGCGTGGATTGGCCAGACCATTACTGCCAATGGGTCCCAGGTCCGGCAGACGAAGCGCCTGTCCGTGGTTTTCACAGACATACCCGCTGGCCGCGCCATCGAGCAGTTCGACGCGAAAGCGCATGCCTCGGGGTATAACCGCAATCTCCAGTGGTCCGATCTGTAGAATGCCTAGCTCAGTTGCCAGACGCAGTCGCCCGGCCTGGGGAACCACCAACCACTCGCCATCGGCATTGAAGAAGACCCGAGACATTGAGCTGTTGGCTGCATAGCGGTAGACGCTTACGCCCGTAGTCTGCGCCGCATCGTGAGTAGCCGTCAGGCATTCCAGCCCGTCGATGAAATCGGTCTGGATCTGCGGCTGCGCGATTGGATTCCAGCGCAGGCGATTGGGTGTTACTTCACCGAGGCCGCCATGCGCCAGCTGCCGGTCAAGGCGCTTGTATTTTGAATGGTTAGCCGACGGGCGAATCCGGTAGAGCCAGGTACGCCGGGCTTCCGTGCGCGGAACAGTGAAGGCAGTCCCCGATAGCAGTTCGGTATAAAGACCGTACGGGACCTTTTGCGGTGAGTTCTGCCCAACCGGCAGTGCCCCTGGAAGCGCTTCGCTGGCAAATTCGTTACCAAAGCCGGACTGATAGGGAAGGGTTTCCAGGCCCTGTGCATGTACATTCATGGCTTGATTCTCATTCTGGGCATGTCCGACAGGGCAGCCGGCGTACCGGCCGCCCATGACCTTACTCGGTAGTTAGCACGCCACGGCGGATCTGGTCGCGCTCGATCGACTCGAACAGTGCCTTGAAGTTGCCCTCGCCAAAACCACTGTCACCCTTACGCTGGATAAATTCGAAGAACACCGGGCCCAACAGCGTCTCGGAGAAGATCTGCAGCAGCAGGCGACGCTCACCCCCTTCGGAAGTACCATCCAGCAGGATGCCCCTCGAGCGCAGCTCTCCAGTCGGCTCTCCATGGTTGGGCACGCGACCTTCAAGCATCTCGTAGTAGGTCTCTGGTGGTGCAGTCATGAAGCGGGTGCCGCAGGCCTTGAGCGCATCCCAGGTCTTGATGAGATCATCGGTCAGAAAGGCAACATGCTGGATACCTTCGCCGTTGAACTGCATGAGAAACTCTTCGATCTGACCCGCCCCCTTGGAAGACTCTTCGTTCAGCGGAATCCGTACCATGCCGTCTGGCGCAGTCATGGCCTTGGAGGTCAGACCGGTGTATTCACCCTTGATGTCGAAGTAACGAATCTCGCGGAAGTTGAACAGCTTCTCGTAGAAGTCTGCCCAATAGGCCATACGGCCCCGATACACGTTATGGGTCAGGTGGTCGATGATCTTTAAACCAGCCCCGACCGGCTTGCGATCAACACCGTCGAGGAAAACGAAGTCGATGTCATAGATTGAACTGCCTTCCTCGAAACGATCGATCAGGTACAGCGGTGCGCCACCGATGCCCTTGATGGCTGGCAAGCGAAGCTCCATCGGACCGGTAGGAATGTCTACGGCTTGAGCGCCGATTTCCAGTGCCTTGTAGTAAGCCTGGTGAGCATCACGCACACGAAAGGCCATACCGCACACGGAAGGGCCATGTTCAGCAGCAAAATAGGCCGCATGGCTCTTGGGTTCACGGTTGACAATGGCATTGATATCACCCTGACGATACAGCGCAACGTCCTTGGAACGGTGGTTGGCTACGTGGGTAAAACCAATACTTTCCAGTACAGGCTCGATGACGTTAGGGGTCGGGGAGGCGAATTCAATGAACTCGAAACCCATGAGGCCCATGGGGTTTTCAAATAGATCGGCCATGACAGGCTCCTGCATAAACAAACGGATTAGGTAAGGAAAATCAGTACCCAGACCATGGCGGCGCGCAGGAGAGGCCACGGGTGCTGCGAGCCAAGTGGTCGCCCATCAGAAGCTTGAAGCCAAAGGATTTCATAGCGGTCGATCCGCCTGAGCGTCGGGGTGAGCCTGCTGGAACGCCGGATGTTCTAACGCCAGGCGTTCAATCCGGGCAATTCGAGGCAACGATTCCAGCGACACGTTGAAACGGTGCGCAGCATAAAGCTGTGGCAGCAGATATACATCGGCAAGGCCTACTTCACCAAAGCAGAAGCCTTCATCGCCTATCAACGCCTCTACAGCGCTAAGTCCCTCATTGATCCAGTGCGCAATCCAGGCGGATACGTCTGCCTCGGCAATGTTCAACTGGCGCAGGCGGTTCAGTACCGACACGTTATGCAGGGGATGGATATCGCAGCCAATGATGGCCGCTACGCTCCGATGTCGGGCGCGTGCGAGTATGTCTTCTGGCAGCAGAGGCGTTTCGGGGTAGCGCTCTTCCAGGTATTCCAGGATAGCGGGCGATTGAGGAATCAGGATGTCTTCATCCGTGCGCAGCAGCGGGACACGACCTTGTGGATTGAGCGCAAGGTAGTCCGAACGCCGATGTTCACCGCCATCCTTGATGAGGTTTACCGGTATCGCCTCGTAAGGCAGCCCCTTGAGCGCCAGGGCAATGCGCACGCGATAGGACGAAGTGGAACGGTAATAGGTAAAGAGATCCATGACTTACACCGCTTTTATTAGCGACTCCCGTGAGTCTTTTATAATGCGTAAATCAGTTACGTTTAGTGGAATGTGCGCCAAGACCTTGTGGCTTGTCAAGCCAGGCAGACATTCATGACTAAAGGGTTGCCTTGTACATCAAGGATTCTGTAAGCGTTGCTTGCTTGTAAATTGAATCCTGAAGGCGGTCACGCTATAACACCGCCTCCCCACAGTAGCGGTTATAGAAATGGCAAGCGAATCGAAGGCTCCTGAGTCGTCCCGACGCCAAAAGGTTCAGTCGGCTGAAGTCGGAACCGATATTCTCAAGGGTCTGGCTGATCTGGCGCCAGCGACGTCGTTATCCAAACTCGCAGAACATCTTGAAATGCCCGCCAGCAAGGTGCACCGCTACTTGCAGGCACTGATTGCCAGTGGGTTTGCCGAGCAGGACGAGGCTACCAATCATTATGGTCTCGGCCCGGCGGCGTTGTATGTTGGCATGGCAGCCCTGGGGCGTCTGGATGTCGTGAAAGTGAGTGTTCCAAGGCTGGCCACACTACGTGATGCAGTCAATGAAACATGCTTTCTAGCGGTGTGGGGCAACCACGGTCCGGCAGTGGTGCATGTGGAGCAGGCCGTCCGTGCAGTAACGTTGGTAACCCAGGTGGGATCCGTACTTCCATTGCTGAGTTCTTCTACGGGGCTGGTCTTTAATGCGTTCCTGCCGGATAGCGAAACGGCTCCGTTAAGAAAGCAGGCGCTACGTCAGGCGGGCGCACCCACTCAAAAAGTGCTGACTGACACTATGGCGTCTATCCGTGCTCATCGACTGCACTCGATTCATGGCCTGCTCATGGAGGGAGTCAATGCGCTTTCGGCACCGGTGTTTGCCGCGGGGAATCGGCTTGTAGGTGTATTGACCATCGTAGGGGCGGCACAAAGCTTTTCTGCCGAGCCCGGTAGTTTGGCTGCACAACGGTTGCTTGAAACCGCCGAGGCGATCAGCCAACGAATGGGCGGATCCTTCGCCTAAGAGCCGCTAACAAAACCCCCTTGAATCTAAGTTTGGCTATGTCCACGATAGAGGCATGAGACATCGCAAAGAG